>CAYMMM010000015.1:0-18024 GCA_964391595.1 uncultured Candidatus Saccharibacteria bacterium
TTTTGAATATCAGTCGCGCTCATCGAACCAGACGCGTCAAATACCGAGTCATCGATCATTCGTCCATTTGTGGCTGCCTGTGCGCTCCCGCCGGCAAATAACAAGATGCTCGCTGTCACCACAACAAGAAGTAAGCTCACCCTCTGAAAGATGTTCAACATATTCTTCACTTACTTCACCTCCAATGACTGACTATCACTGCGATTTGTGTTGCCCTGCGCATCACTCAGAATTGCCGAAACTGACCAGGTGCCTTTTTCGCTGGTCCAACTCCAGCTGACTCCCGTCTGCCCGCGATTATCGATAATAGATTTCTTCTCAAGTGTGATTGTCTTATCCCCCTTAAGCTCTACACTACAAGTATATCCTACCGGCGCAAGACAGGTGAACTCGAGTATAGCGCCGACGGGCACCGAGCCATTATTACCACTCGATTTCGTCAGTGACGGCTTCGGTACACTCGCGCTCACTGGAGTCGGGCTGCCAGAAGACAGAACTTGGTTTTGTGTATCAGTATTGGTTGCGTTATCATCGCGCTTCGACTCATTGCCGAGCTCGGTCTGCGGATTATTACCTTGATAGTCCATCTGACCAGCAAGCTTTGAGCTGGTACGCGTACGCCAGAGAGCAAAAGCTCCGCTAGCAATGAGTATAAAAATCAACAACAGCCCGACTATCTTCATAGTCCGGCCTCGTTGATTGTGTCTCGGTATTTGTCGTTGAAAACCTTGGCGCATACACCCCCAATTTACTTTCTTATCTTACCATATCGGCATGAGCGTTATGTGAAAAATATACCTATTCCGACAAAACATCTTGCATGATATGTTCAGCACATCTCTTCTTAAGCAAAATGAACACAAATCAAGTACAATAGCACTATATGGCAAACCAACAACCAGTCCGCAATCGCACAGAGCTCGTCATCAGTACTCGTACCGTGATGCGTATCCTTATGACTATTCTGTTATTTGTTGCAAGTATAGAATTCATAATCATCTTGCAAGCGCAGCTCATCTGGCTCGCTATTTCTTTCTTCTTAGCGCTAGCCCTCACCCCCGCCACAGACTGGCTGGCTCGCTTTATGCCTCGCAAAAACCGAGGCCTTGCGCTGTTTATACTCCTCTTAAGCTGCCTCAGTATCTTCATATATATGGTTGTTGTGCTGACTCCTCCGTTTATCGACCAGCTCTCAAATCTCGTGCGCAACTTCCCTACTTACTGGCAAAATCTCACCACCTCAAACTCATCGCTTGGTTCACTGCTCCGAAACGTGGATATCAATTCTGTCGTAACCTCAAATCAAGATAAAATCCTTGGAAGTCTTAGCAATGCTGGAGCGTGGCTAGGTAGTATCGCTTCGGGTGTCATAGCTCTCATTACGATTTTCACCCTGACGTTTTTCATGGTCATCGAGGGGCCCCGCTGGCTTGAAATCTTCTGGCGCTACCAGACACCACGCAGGCGTGAAGCACGCAAGGCTATAGCTCGGGATATGTTTGAAACGGTCAGTGGCTTTGTTGCAGGAAATGTCGCCACCAGCGTCGTCGCAGCACTTGTCACTACCATCTTCTTGCTCATTATGCGCGTTCCCTCACCACTTGCCCTCGGTATTTTGGTAGGTTTACTCGATCTCATACCGCTCATTGGAGCTACGCTCGCTGCAATAGTAGTATCTCTGTTTGTGTTGGCTTTTGCAGGCGTTCCCGCTGGGGTCATCTCGATCATTTTCTTCATTGTGTACCAACAGATAGAAAACAACATCTTGCAACCACTCGTCTATGCCAAGAGCGTTTCGATCTCCCCGCTTGTAGTCGGCATTGCAGCACTCTTAGGAGCTGCGCTAGCTGGTTTCTTTGGGGCACTGGTCGCAATACCAGTAGCAGCGAGTCTGCAAATCCTCGTCAAAGACATGCTTGAACGCAAAGACGAGCTCTTCGACAAGGTCTAACCCCTCCATCATTTTTTTCTAGTCAAACACAAATAAACTGCCGCCCTGTTTCGGGCGACGGCACTCTTCGTACATCAGACTTCAACTTATTGTACGCCGCAGACTATCCAAGCACATCCGATATACTTACTCACTACTGGCGACGAGGCGGTACTATTATCTACTTTCGCCACGACTTGATAGACATACGTGCCATAGGCATTGACCGAAGTATCTACGAAGCTCGTGCTTGTCGTATTCACTGTCTGCTTACCCGGGCGAACAACGTCGTAGCTGGTTGCTCCTGCCACCGCCGACCATGAGACGTTCATCTGGCAACCAGTTCGATAAGTACAGCCAGGATCACCTAGAAAGATCGCTGATAGCCAGTTGTAGCTTAGCGAGAAATTCTTGAAAACGGGAGCGGTAGGTAGGTTGGGTGTCGGTGTAGGAGTAGGAGTCGCAGATTGAGTGGGTGTTGGCGTCACGGGAGTAGGTGTTGGAGTCGCAACATCTACCGTCACCTTATCGATCGCGATCGTATCGCCTGTGCTGCCCGTAGAGTGAGCGCCTAGTACGCGAATGGTCAGCACGTGATCTACTGAGGAACTGATACCTGATCTTGTAAACACAAGCTGCTGATCACTGCGAGTACTGGCATATTCGTCAATTGTTCCGACCACAGCCGAATCAATACTAACCTCTGCCTTCCCGTGCCATGGAGCTTTTGCGCCATACAATGCTACTGAGTTTCCACGGAACTTAAAGCTTGCGGTCGCACCGGTAGTTGAGGAGTAGTGATCCGATCCTAAGTATTTACTGTAGGTACCACTAGCGTTGTCGCCAATGCTCCATGAGCCAGCATAACTCAAAAGTGAATCATTCCAGATGCCCGTAGACAATGTCGCTGTTGGAGAGCTACTCGGGGTTGGAGTAGGTGTTGGTAGTGTCGATTGTGAAGGGGTAGGTGTGGAGGTTGGGGTGGATGATTGCGTCACCGTTGGTGTAGCGCTTTTTGTAGGTGTAGGCGTTACGACAACCGTGTTACAGTTACTACCATCTCCCGCTGGAGTACAGGTGTCATTAATCAATCTACCATTCAGGAGCGACACGCCATCAGTGTATACCTTTACCTTGATCGAATGGTTACCAGCAGATATTGGCTGTGCAGCCCCAACCCCGACCCACAGCCAGCTACTGGCATTCAGACCACTGACAGATTGCGAGAAACAGGTCGTACCGTCAATCTCGACAGATACATTCGCAGTACCGTTCCCCTTGAGTTGTAGCCAGGGCTTATACGAATCAGCGTCTGCTGCGGCCACCGTAATTGATGCGTTGGCTGAGCCAATCTCACCCGTTGCACAGCCCGCTGCCTGTGCCCGCTGAATCGACACAGGCATAAGTGAGGCTACGAGCAATACCGTGCTTGCAGATAAAATAGAAAGTCTCGTAAAAAAGCCTGTGTGGTTACGTTGTAGTAAATATAATTTCATTGCTACCCTACTTGTAAGTATACGATTTGGATCTCCAAAACACTAGCATCTTCAGAGAAACGAGCTTAAACGCGATGGAGAAGACCTACAAAGAGATCGTAATGAGTTGCTATCAGATAAAGATTGACTATAACCAGCGCCGGGAATAATACCCAATTCTCAAGCGCATTGTCGGTCGTGATGCGCCAGGCACGGATAGGCGGTATACCAAACTTAAACGGAATTGGCAGCAGCCACGGAACACCCTCCTTGCTAAAAGTATCAATGATGAGATGCGAGGCCATACCGATCATGTATGCCCACCAAACAAGCTCCATGTTTATACGCGGAAAAATTGGATGAATAAACCCCAGCAGGAGTTTTGCAACCAGGCCAAACAGTGCCAAACCAAGCAGCGAATGAGTCAGAAAACGATGCCCGCCAAGCATTTTGCTTATAATCTTCCCTACAAATCCTCCAATCGGGAGGTTTCGCCAAAATGGTGCTGTCGGTTGGTCGATGTCGGGAGTGATTCCGCCGATTTGGTTTGCGAGAATCGCGGCTACTGCCGTACCAAGCGTAAGCTGTGCAGGAGGATAGATTATTGTTGCTGCGAGAAGGCCGGTGAAGGCAATCATGTCATGCGTGCGGCCAGTCATAAGACTAGTGTAACAAACTCTAGAAGCCCCTAATAACTTGATGGCAACAGTCTACTTTAAAAGCTCGAACTCTTTTTTCTTAAAGTCATATTTATAGATCTGCTTGCCAGTATGACTATTGGTCTCTATGGAAAAATCGTCAAATAAAGTTGTACGAAGAATTGTCGTATCAGCGATTTGACGCAATGAGGCTTGAAGATCAAGATTGTTTAATACTGATTCTGATGGAATGCTTTTACGTGAAAAGATATTAAGGTCAGCGTCTAGTGAGGAATCGAATTGTATATCTATTTGCGATTCTATTGTATTCTCACGAGACCGCCCAAGCGATATTTCGCCCTGAAACGCTTTACCTTCGATTTCGCCGTTAAACGACATAAGTACATTTGAGTTTGCAAGCAACTGCAGGCTTTCGCGATCAATTGTGTGAATCTCACGAATAAAACTATCAAGTGTATTTCTTAATTTCATATTCATTATCTTCTAAATAATCTCCATAAGAAGTTCAGTGCTTTATTCACATATTTCCCAGCCGGCCCCGCCTGACCAAACTTATATTTATATGCAGGCGGCAATGGGATTCGTATAGGCGCGCGCTTGAATAGGTTGAACTGTATGTGTGATCGCCACACTTTACCATTAATGCCAGGGCCCCTCCAATAATGATGCGGCCCATGAAGTCCGACGTTTGCAATTGTACCCCTAGCCTTAGCTACTAGTTTTGCGCTTCGAGATGCAACGAACCCACCAGCCGCAGTATCAAGAGCAAGACTTATCCAGTTAAATTTCTTTCCCGTACCAACCTGCCCGACAAGATTTCCTGCTACGCCACCCGCTGCCCCAATCGATCCAGCAACGGTAGCGGCGGCCGGGCCAGCACAAATACCAGCTGTTGCAGCGACACATGCGCCAACTGCGACTGTAGTACCAACGGCAATGCCGATCTGTGCTGCACCTCTCCAGTGGTCTTTGGCAAATTTCTTCACATTGCTGATGCCCCACTCCCCAGACAGATCGAATTCATTTATCGGATCTACGGGGTATACATAGTTGTTATCTACTCCCCCTTCTACCGGATCAACCTGTAAGAATCTCCCAATCTTTGCAATATAGACACGTGCCCCCATCTGTATCGGCCGCAATGCTGTTAGCGTAGTCTCGGTTTGTTTCTGGTGCTGGCCAACCCAGCCATAATCTGCGGAGTTCAATCGTGAATCTACTACGTTTGCATTTGTATCAAACATCGGCCGCACATTCGTTTGATCAAGTGAACCGAGCCACGCAGTAGTTGGCTGTACCACTTCGCCAAATGGGCTATATATCTCAACTCCGCTCCCTTTTATTTGTCCCGCCCCATCCACCGTAAGAAGTGCATCGCCGTGGAAGTTAGGCAACATCACTTGCGATTTCGAAGCTGTGGTGGTCTGAGTCGGGCGCAAGCTCAGCATCAATCCTCCGGGCAAAGGTAGGTATTGCTCGATAATTGTCTTACCGCTCGCCATCAAGTAATCTGGCGAATCACCCGAAGAAGTGTAGCCCATGTAGCTTGTAGTAGTGGTAGAGCCTACTTTATTCGTATGTGTGATGAGACGATTCTGTACATCCCGTGCATAGGTCACTGAGCTTGTACCCTGTGTGATGCTGGTATTTCGGTCGCTTTGATCATAAGCGAACGTAGTCTTCGTCGAAGTACCAAGACTTAAAGTATTACCATGACTATCGTACGTAGGAGCATCGAGCGAAGCGTCTGAGCTCGCGATCAGCCGATCAGCGAAATCATAACAGTACCAGTTCGTCGCTCCATTGATCGTTGTTTTCAAACGGTTTGAGTTTTTGCCCGCATTTGGATTGTTGCCCGCCTTTGAAGCACAGTTTGGATCTTGGTTGAGATAGTCATAGGCAAAAGTATTACCAGCCTGATTTGAACCAGTGAGGCGATTCGCCGAGTCATAGGTAAACGTCTGTGCAGCTGAGCCTTTGAGCGATTGTGCGTTGATGGTGTAATCCAGCACATCGCCTCCGGTGCTCCGGAGTACATTTTCGGTGATTGTATTCTTCTTACCGCTAGTTTGCGTCGGCAGTGTATACGTCACACTCGTCTGTCTTTGCAAGGAATCATATCCGATATTTGAGAGACTTAGGCCTGGCACCTTATTCACGTCTACTTTAGAAATGCGCCCAAAAGCATCATATGACATGGTCGCAACTGTTGCGCCATTCACCTGCTGGGTGGCAAGCTGGCCGTAGTCGTTGTATGTAAAGCCTTCGTTGCCTAGCGGCCCAGAGCGAGACGTGAGCTGTCCCTTGGTGTTATAGGTGCTTGCAGTAGTCTTGCCCCAAGAATCTTTGTAAGAAACGACGCGCCCGAGGAGATCGTTGACTACAACTATCGAACTATTGTTATCGATTGTAGCGGTCTGTAACGGACTATCGTTGTATTCGTAGTCATTTGTGATAACATTTCCAGCTCGACTGCCCACCGTCGGAATAGTTGTTTTGATTACTCTTCCGCGCTCGTCAAATTCCATACAAGTCCAAGCATCTGAGCCAATACGTGACGCAACTATTCTCCCTGCGTCGTCATAGATCGACTCTGTAGTACGTGAGGCCTGCGGCCCTGCTCCATCGGGATCAGGCTCTATGCGCTGCTTGACGAAGCCTGCTTGCTTGTAAGCTTCGATTGCAGTCGTACACGGATTATCAGCGGTCTCGAGCGCGCCCCAATGTACGTACTGTGTTGTGTTTCCTCCCGGAAGTGTTTTGGAAAGTTGACGGAGATAACCTGTACCGGGGGTCTCAAATGTCGATGAGGTCTTCAGAGCAAGTCCAGTCGGATCAAGCGTAGAGTCTTTCACTATTCCGAGCGCAGGATCGCTGTAGGTGGTCTTCGCATTAGAGTTACCTAACTGAGTGTCATATCCAATTGCAGTAGTCGTTAACCCGTACCCTGGGCTCAAGAACGAATCCCATCGATTGGTGCCCATACCTGCACTTACATCGGTAATGCCCGGGCCCATAATGTACAGATCGAAGACTCCCGGATTCCCTTGGTGTGCATAGTCATAGCGGAAGCGGTACGACTTGCCGGCTTCAGCGACGAAGGTGCCAATATTTTTGTTCTGTGCTGGTCCTTCACTGACGTACTTCCAGTCGTCGATTACAAGTTTGTCATCAATCCATACTCTCGCACCGTCATCGTGCCACAGTGTAATTGTGTACGTACCAGCCTGTGGGAATTTTACTTTTCCGGTTGCTGAAACGCCCCAGCCTTGAGCCGTCGGATCGGGGGTAAATGGTGGGTTCTTGGTTCGCCAGTCAGCTTGCATGAGTCCTGGCTTCGTTACATCAAAGCTCGTGGTATGCACGGTCGGACCACCGAAAAGTACAGGCTGCGCACCATCATTTGTTGTAGTAGTCCGAACGTTGTAATACGCCAGAGCAGGCCCGACGATACCTTCGTCATACCGAGTAGCGGTGTGAGGAGTCTGTGCATCATAGGTCGCGAGAGGCTTACGATCTGCGCCAAACCAAGCTGTAGGTGCAGGGCCGTAGTTTTCGAGCGGCTGATCATTCTCATCGTAGATCGTAGTAGACTTGAGGCCCAATGGATCAGTCGAGCTGAGAAGGAGATCTTTTACTGGATCCCATTCTTGTACACTACACATCCCAAGCACATCACAACTTTTCGTAGTGCGCTGCAGGTTGTCATACTCGATATACTGCAGATATCCTTTTGGTTCTGGTACCCCTACTTCATGGCGCTTGGTTTTGTTGACCAAATACTCGATTGTATGCTGCCCACGCGTCGCGCCAACCGTTGCTGCAGGCGCGATTACCTTATTCGCTCGTGCCAATGTATCGTAGGCAACTTCAGTATTTACAGCTGTACTTTCTGGAATAATCCCCCAGTCAACCGCATCATATGCTACTGGATCACGCAAGCTTGTGATCATGCCATTACTGTCATACCAGTAGTCAGTGGTCTCGCCGCCTTCTTTTTCGACGCGTGCTAAGCGACCATTCTTGTAGAAGAAATTAGTATACCGTTGATCAGAAGTATCAAATGAACACAGCTGACCTACTGGTACGGGGTCAAAGCCATTCACACCGTTGTTGCAACTCGCATCGCCACCATACACCAGCTCAGCAAAGCGCGAAGTATTTACCGGGTCGGTAATCTTTACAAGCTTAGGTACTCCATTCTGAGTGGCGTAATCAAATTTCAATGCAGCCGGTTTACGATCATCAGTAGGCGTCGAAGTCTCACGCAGGGTTCCATTGTTATTGAAGACATATATACGTCCATCGGCGTCTGTGAGTGAATAGCTTCCATCACTGTTCTTGATGAGTACCGCATCTTCATTAACTGGTGGCTTGTATCCGGTTCCTGTGGTCGTAAATGTCTTACTGCTTCCATCGGCGTCATAGATGAGTACATCCCCATTCGCTTTAACTGTCAGCGTTTCATATGCCAGATCGCCGTCTGCGTCCGCAGAAATATTCCATCCTGCCGGGAGGACTTTTGCCTTGGGAGTGAGGTACTTCGGCTCAACCGCCCCTCTACCAGTTGGGCCGTCCAATAATAGCTTTACCTTTGCACTATACCCAGAATCATAATATTGCATGATTATCGGAACGGTCTGTCCAGCAGTCATCGCGAACCCTGTCTGGTCATAGTATTCGGTATAAGCATGAGCTGACCAATCACCTGCGCGCCAGACATTATTCACAATCACCGTTGCGCCATCATCACCACCAACACCAAACTTATACGTACCCGCTGCCGGTGCCGTAAAGTAGCCCTCCCAGCGAACGTAGAAGTTATCAGCCGGCGCGCCAGGAATGACCGCATTTGTGCCCCAGTCAAAGTTTGGCGCAGCATCATTTCGCTGCATAAATTGTCCTGTAAGCTTCGAGCCATCGTGCGAGCCATCGTCATTGAAGTAATATCCAGTCAGACCCTGATTTGCATCAGTCGGCAACGCAGCAGTTTGCAACCAATCATTCTTCACTATCTGGAAGTTGGGATCGACATTAGATTTCACGTAGAGCCGCGCATACGCTCCGGCCGTATTCTCTGCAAGCTTTACTTCGATCTTTGCGACCTGCCCTTCAGTCAGCGAGATTGATGTGGGTGCGGTTGAGACAGACGTTGAACAACACGTAGCATTCATCTGCTGGACGTCATTGACCGATACGATAAAGTTATCGTCATAGGAGCCGCCAAAGGTAAAGGTACCTGCATATGGGGCAACAAAGTATCCACTCCATTTGACAGAGAAGTTATCTACCGATACAACTCCAGGTGCTGGCGAGCCATTATCCCATGTGTAGTCAATGTTTGGTTCGGTACGACGATAGACAGGATTCCCGGACCAACTTGTATTGTTGTAATACTCGGCTGTGAGGCCAGGCTTACTTGCATATGGGCTGTTGTAGTTCAAAGACACACCGATTTCGCCGCCCAAAGCCTTCATGCCGTGTGTGCCATTTTGGGTGTACGTGTTCCCGTTCGCGAGGTTCACACTTATGGGGCCGATCTCATCGTAGCTCTGTGTTTTATCCTTGCCTTTGCGTAGATTGACGGTAAACTTTCCGCCTGTGTTCTCGCCGGACCACCAATACGGATCACGTACTCGATACGACCAGGTATACGTACTTGAGTCTTGGAGAATGCCCTCTGGGATAACCGTCTGCCTTGATGAACTCCATCCACTGTCGTACACGATTGCACCGTTATTTGTGCGGACTAGGAAATTGTAATCAACCGCATCGCCGTCAGAGTCACCTACAGCTGAGACCTGCAGTTGTGGCTCGGTAGAGATAACCGTGGCATTTGCATTCCTATCGGCACTCGGGAGCTCAGGATTTGGGGTGCCAGGATGTGTGTTGTAAGTAATGTCTACAAAACTATTATCGGGATCAAAGTTTTTGAATGTATCACAGCCACACTCCTCGCCAACTAGCATTACCCAAGCCCCCCAATCACCTCGCTGCACACTCTGTCCGTACATGAAGGTGAGATCGATATCCCCTACCGTACCAAAATTGGCAGAGTTCGCCCCCATGCCATTATCGAAGCAGTTAAAGCCGTTATTACAAGAAGCATGGCCCGCCCAGAACGTGTGAGCATTATAGTTTCCAGTCCAGAAACCGGCATTAGTACGTTGGGTCAAGTGCAAGTTAGCATGCCGTAACTCATTCGTGCGGAGGATGTCATACGGTGCGTAGAAAGCCGAACGCCACGATCGCCAGTAATAATTACTATCGAGGAGAGATCCAGCATATGGATTACAAACGTTGCTGTTACATACATAGCCATCGCTCTTGAATGAAATGTAGTTGCCGCCCGCACGTGATCCAAAACTGCTTCTGTACACCCCAGGATCAATCACTGCTGGAAAGGCTTTTTGATCAAGCGTCTCGAGGTACTGCTTGTCTACCGAGACAGTAATGGTGTTGTTGTCGATTTTTTGACTGTAGACATTTTTTGTCTCAAGACCAAAGTTGCTCAGGACTAAGTTGATTGGTGTCAATCCAAACTCGTCACCAAGCGAGCCGGTAATTTTACCCCCACCAGGATTTGCATCGTCGGGCAATACTTGTCCTCCAGCGAGCCTAAACTGTAGAGATGAGACGGCGCGGCTATTCTTGAGGATGATGTTTTCCTTGATCTCTGCCGAGTACACGCGATATTCGATATCTACTCCTGGCCACAATTCTTCATAGGTCACAACTTGCTTGCCGTCAGCATTCTTTGCCACCTTCGGCACGACACTACGTCCACTGATGGGAGTAAAGGATACGGCTTGATCACCTCTTTGAATACGAACCATGCCGACTTTGTCATTACTCGGTGCGAACCGCGCCTGCCAGTCGTTATCCTTGATGGTCAGTGTCGTAGTGGGTGTAAAGAGAGATCGAAGCCAGCCGTAAGCCTTACCAAAAATATTATTTGAGTTGGCCGCATTTGTATCCTCAACTATCGTTGTATCTACAGTTTCCCACTTGCCTTTTTTCTGGAAAAACTTCGGCGCCAAGTAATGCTTTTCTGTTACGGAGTTATCGGCATTACGTATCACCTCTTTGTTTGCCTCACGCTTTTCGACAATTTCACCGATCTTACGATCCTGCTTTTTCGGCTGCTGTGAAGCCTTTTCTCGCACCGACGGATCGACGGGCGCTTGTGTTGCATGTGGTTGATCTGAAGACAGCGCATAGCTTGGCTTACTGACTGTAAAGTTCTTGGGATCTTTGTGGCTTATCTGTTTGTTAGTATCGGGTTGAATACGTTCGGGCTGCAACACGCTGTCCTCGTCAGACACGATACTTGGAGTCAGTATCGTAGCAGGATCCTTCGCGGTCTGGAGTCCTGGTTCCTTAATAATTGTCGGACCAACAATTGCAGCATCTTCCGAACTTGCACTCGATACAGATGGTGTAGGCGACACACTTACTTCGTCACTCGCAGCAACAGCTCTTCCAGGAGAATAAAAAACCGCTGCACTTTGCAGCGGTGACAATATCACGAGAGGAGTGAGAACAAACGGAATAAAAACACTTTGGATGCTTCGACCGAGTTTACGCGTTCGGCCGATTGTTTGAGCAAGTAAACTTGAGAGTGATTGCCAAAGTGACATGTCTGTTACTCCATTACAAACTTAATGTGATCTATCTATACTCCCTACGAGAAAAAGTGTCAATGTTTTTTTTCATATTTAAATATAAATGTATCTGGAAAAGCTCCTCACTCACAATAAAAAGCTTATGCTAAGTGTAGCACAGCATTTTCTCAGAAAACAAGCTGTATATTTTGTTGTTATTTTATATCAACACTAAAAGCCGGATATGCCATAGCTAAAACTGAAAAATCCCAGGCCGAAGCCTGGGAAAGCGAATCTAATCGATCAACGAGTGTGCTGAACCAACACGATCTTGACGATGCAGTCGGCGGCTTCGGTGCGGCCATCCTTGGTATGCACGAACGTCATACCATCTCCGACTTCGTAGAGAACATTGATGAGATCATGAGCCGACAGCGGAGTGGGCATTGCATCATCTCGCATGATGACCATGAGGACGTCATGGTAGAACAAGATGTGGTGCGATCGCAGGTGGAAGGTGCGGTTCGTTGCCTTCTTGCAGACCTTGCTCACGTTGTCCATGAAGGTCAGGAAGTTTTGTGCATCGATGGCATCGATCGGATGTCCTGCCATTGCGCACTCCAGCTGGATCTGGACGATCAGCGTGCGCTTCAGCTCGTCTCGGGACATCTCAGTGATGGCCTGGGCGTGATCGATGACGACCTCGTCAGTGACTTCGGGTAGTACCATGGTCATGGGAACTCCTAAGAAAGGTGCGAATAAACAAATAGGTGGAGCTATAGTAGCTCCACCTATGCAAACCTGTCAACTGAAGTAGCCCTAATTGCTATCAGTTCGTTGCGTTATCTGCATCTTTTTCAGTAACTCTTCATAGCAGTCAACACAGATATGAAATTTCTTCACCGTAGATTGTTCATCTGGTGGACTGAGTAAAATTGCCCCAAATTTCTTCAGTTCTTTACCACACCGATCGCACTTTGGTTGTATTGCCATTATCTCGTCCCTTAAATCTCATTATTCCAATATCAGACGCTCGCCAGGTCTACTGATCAAGCTCGGGTCATGCTTCCAGTCGGCGCCCGGCACATCAATATAGAGCTCGATCTCATTGCCGTCTGGGTCCTTGATATACAGGCTATGTGTGACATGATGATCTGTCGCGCCGATCAGTTCAACATTGTGGGCGCGAATCACTTCAAGTGCTTGCCTGAGCTCTTCATCCGAATCTCCAATCTTCAGTCCAAAGTGATAGAGTCCAAGTTGCAAGTGACTTGGCTTTGCAGCCCCCATATTCCCCACTTCAATCAGAAGCAGCTCATGATGTGTTCGGCCCCCCGTAAATGCTGCGATTGGTGCACCTGATGGCGTCTCTATGCGATCCCACCCAAGAAGTAGCTCGTAAAACTCGACTGAGCGCTTCAAGTCACGCACGTAGAGGACAATGTGGCCAAGCTCTTTTACCGATATCTTTGACGACTTCATATTCTCAGCATACCAGATTGACCACTAAATCTTGCGACTGTCGTACGCCCAATGTAAGAGTGCTTGTCTCTGGCGTGCATGACAGTTGAGATCGCCGGGCTGGCAGGCGTGCTGTATCTGAGCAACGTGACGACGCATTGCTTTCCATCTCTTGATCTGCCGTCCGTCCTCGTCGGGGATACGACGCCCTTGGTAATAGCGGCAATACCACTGAAACCATCCGCGCGGGTCTTCTTCATATATCCAGCCTTTCGCTTGCCAGACTGAGAGTGGTTGGCTCGCATTCACCTTGAAAAAATTCAGGTCAGGATCATGACGCTCGTGACATAATGAGACGCCTTCATACCAGTCTTCTGGAAACTCGTCCTGACAGTCAGTCATATACTTCCCGCCAAAAATTCCTAGCTTGAGGCATTGTTTTGGAGTTAGATCAGGTGTAAATGCAGGGTCAAAATGTTTGCCGGCTGGCGCTATGCACTCATAGCTGTAGCCATCTTGCATCAAGTCATGCACTACAATAAGCTTTGCCATCGATCACTCCTTTACAACTATTGTAGCAGCATGTTAGATTGATCTACTGTCTCCGTAGAGACGAGCACCTTATGAAGGAGTAATAATGCCAAAGATATGCTAGCCCTCACCGTGAGGGCGCATTAGAAAGACCATCATGCACATCTGGCACCTATGGCACGGACTTGATTCCGAAGGTCAGGACGAATACCACGCTGAGCTTTGTGAAACGCCCTTTTGGGCTCAGGCCGTTAGTTGGTTGGCTGAAGAGGCCGATACTCATAGCGGACATCTGCTCTGCGGCGCAGGAGCCCCTGATTGGCTGTGGCGCGTACCGGTTGGACTTCCGCGCTACGATCATGCGTTCTGCGTCGAAGGTAAGCCCTGGCTCGAGAACAGTGTCGCCGCTGCCATGAATCGCCTGTACGACCGCTTGGCTTGCCTCGATGTAATGCGCCGACGCGTATTGCACGCCGTCACAGTAGATAGCGAGACTGCTGCACTGCTGGGGTGGCAGCATTGGGACGACTTCACCGAAAGCAGCTAATGCATAATTTTGTCCTACAGCGTATATCGCTGTGGGGCAATTCTTATCTAAGGCACGAGAAATTATTCGTCAGTCTGAGCGTCGACTTCGTGCATTTTGTACCGTACAAGCTTCTCGATCACACTGTCTGGAAGTGGCTTCTCTGGAGTGAAATGTATAGAGCCTTTCGTCTGCTCAAATTGTTCGAACTCTTCTTTCAGCTCATTGATTGCAGCAGATCCCCAGGGAAAATAACTCAGATGCTTTTTATACGCGTCAAAGCCCCCGATCGCCTTACCTTTGTATTTAAATGCAGGAATACCATAACTAATTACCTCTTCTGCTCCTGGAGCTACACGGCGTATCACCTTGCGCACATGCTCGAGAGCTTCACGCTGCAGAGGATCTTCGATCTTACGAAGATGGTCGTCGATGACTGACATGACTTACTGGGAATCGCCTTCTTGGTCTGCATTCCATGGTGATGCGAGCTGGAAGTAATTACCGTCCGGGTCCGCAAAAGTCGCGAGCCAAAATGGACCGTCAGGATTTGGCTGGTATGGCTTTGCAATAACTTCTGCCCCTAGCTCCTTAATACGCTCATACTCACCCTTCACGTCATTGGTTTCAAAAAACATAATTGCTCGCTCCGGCTCTTTAGCACGCCCCTTCACCTTGTCGTGTGGACCAATCGACAAAAAGCTCTGACCCACCAACCAGCCAGTGTAATTACCATCTTCCATATCTGGCTTCTTATCAAAAAGCTTTCCATAAAACTCAATGAGCTGCTTAGGATCTTCACTCCCGATCATGATCGAGTTCAAATTCAACGTCATATCCACCTCTTTCTTACTACATACCTGTTGCTACTACGATTATACCTGAATAATGCAGAGAGGTGAGTTAAGCGTCTACGCCCCACACCACTACACTCACCTGCTTGTCTGATATTTTTGGGTATGGGCTTGGATATCGCGCGAGACGAATCTTCTTACCCTTAGGAGGGGTGACTTCGCCGCGCATAATACTTGGGTAGGGATAATATGGTAAGAGATCGAGCTGCTCAAACAGCTTCTGCAGCGGCTCCCATATCTTAATGCCAACGTTCCATTTGAGTGTATCAAACTTGTACAAGATCAATATCAACATAGTCGCAGCGGTACACATGAGTGTCGCAACAATTATCGACAAAATATCCGGTGTGCGAAAGAGCATGAAGAAATACACGGTAGCAAGGTAGAGGAAGAACGTTGTGAGCCATTCGGCTCGCGACACTCGTTCCTTGATTAAGGACTCCATTTGGTACCGCTTCTCCTGTTCGGCGGGCAAAAGATCAATGATTTGCTCTCTAGTAGTAGCATGCCGATCGGTCTTAGTCGATAAGTTGATGCAATATTTCTCGAGCTCAGTGTATCTTTCATCAGTACATTGAAAATCCTCAAGCTTGTAATCGAACTGACTTATCAAATACTCATCGATGAGCTTATGTATCGTTTCGAATTGTTTCTTCGGCAATGTCTGGGCTAGCATATAAATCGAATACAAAGCACTACCCTCACTCCTACCGATTTCGAAGTAATTATTGTATCTTGAGCGCTGATTGCTGATTGAAAATCCGATAAAAATACTGAAGAGCAGCGTGGAAGCAGTAAAGAGCGCGACCTGGTTATCATCTAAGCCTTTTCCTGGAAAGACTAGCCGCAAGATAAGAAAAATACTGGTTACAACAATAAACTGATAGACTAGCCGAACATTTGTAATGCGCGCGATAAGTAATTGCATAGCCATAAGTATAATGGGTTGAAATGTTTTTAGCGAAATAACGCTCCTATATTAGATAGAGGAGCGTTATTTATGATTACGCGCTTGCCTAAGTGGCGGGTGAGGCATCTACCACCTCGATGTAGATGCACATCCCGGGACATTCCTCCGCCGCCTCCACAACATCGGTCTGATCGGCTGGTTCTAGCACCTCGACCACATCCTCTATTCCGGTGTGTGCCGGTCGGTCAGGGTCGGCTAGCTGATTGTCCTTCACATAGGCAAAGTAGTCGCTAGGATTCATATAGAAGAACCGCGGCGCGATCTCAGGACATTTACCGCACGAGGTACATTCGTCTTGTTCGATCGAAAGTAGAATCTTTCCCATGGTACTTCCTCTTCTCTGGCTACTGGGACGCCTCAACTATAACTACAGCACAACATGCTTTCAGTGATCTTAGTCACCGCTTTCCAGAGATTCTAACGGGATCAGAAAATGACCCGCGTCGTCTACGCTTAATTCCCCGCGCCGACGCAATACATGCAAGACGCGTGTAACCGATTCTCGCTCTACGCCGAGCATATCAGCGATATGATGATGCTTGAGTTTATATGGTAGACGCGCAAATCGCCCTTCGTGGACACCCCTTGCCCGTGCCGCCACACGCAATCGCAGCAATAATCGATCCTCGAGCTTAGTCAGCTGCAAGTCAATCACCCGATCCGCAAAGATCGCTAATTGATCAACAGTCTTGTCCAAAATATTTCGGCAGAATTGATGGTCCGTCTGGATGTTCGATATGAAGTCTTTTTGCAAATACACATCTGTTACGACGGGCGTGAGGGCTTCATATGTTGCTCTCTGCGGACGATCACGAAAGGTAGTAATTACTGGAAAATATGCGCCTGGTCCATAGATAAGATGAATGCGTTTTTTGCCAGTACATTCATATGTGTATGCAAATACATACCCTGTAATCAGCACAAATACTTTTGCGTCATCAACAAATGGCGAGTAGAGCGTCGCTCCAGTCTTATGGTGGCTACGTTGTGGCTGCAACATGCCGACAGTATACGCCTATATCTGCAACTCTGCCTCTATAGCAGCAAGCAAGCGATCATAATAGTGATGCATTGGGATGATCTTCTCATCATGGTGCCTGTGTCTTTGATTCAACTTCTTCACGTCTTTGAGTGCAAATATCCCAGCATCCGCCACTTCTTTGGTCTGAAGCTTAAAGTCCACATCATCCGGAACTTTAGCTAGATATGTATGCACGAAACAATGATTATGAAATCCATAATGCGGCAGGTAATGATGATATTCCCATACAAACAGTTTCCTTGGCTTCTTTACATGAATACCAAGCTCTTCTTTCAGCTCGCGAACGACCGTCTCATCAGGTGATTCTCCTGCGGCGACAATCCCGCCCATCGTTAGATCCCATAGCCCCGGATTAAATACGATAGTCGAGGAGCGCTGCTCAAGTATTACCTTCCCGCTTGGTGTATAGAGTGCCAGGTGTACACCCGGGAAGATCAGCCCTTCCGTCTGGATGCTCGTTATGTCGCTCGTCAGTCCTGTTGGCCGACCAGTCGCATCAAGCACATCTATTCGTTCACGGTGTTTTGGCCGCTTGAGAAAAGCAACAAGATCAAGAATATGTCTTTTGATATAGGAGAATGTGCGTTTGGCTTCAGGCAGAATTTCATCTCTATACTGCGCAGGTGTGTAGTTCGTCCGTTTTATATCATTGATATCCCATATGTACGATCGGTTGGGTGGCTTCAATCCACGCCTCAAGCATTCGCTATATACCTCGCGGTTCATGAAGATCGTAATGTCTGCGCGATCCAGTCGGGCCTGCGTGAGCTGGCTCTTCTTTCTTTTTGTATAGCTAAGCAGCTGTTCGTCCTCTAACACATCATGCGCACACTGAGAAATAAGCAAAGCAGCGGCAGTCTGATCAGCTATGACACCGCTAGACATGACAGAATACTGCGACAGATGTAGTGATTTTAGAATTGCTTCTGCCATCCTGCTGCGATACAGATTCCCTAAGCATACAAAATGAAT
>CAYMMM010000016.1:0-17090 GCA_964391595.1 uncultured Candidatus Saccharibacteria bacterium
AAATGGTTACGGGGCAGCTACATCTGCCCTATAAGATACGAATCTAAATGGCACGTGCTGCCCCGAAGGGTTCACTCCTTCGATCTTGTACCGAAGAAATGGGTTGCATCTGAATGACTTCACAGAAGGTACAAAACAGTGTGAGGGTCATGTGATGCGGCTTCCCTACCATCCGTGCGGTTGCAGAGGTCTTTTATAAGTGTATCTACAGGATGTAGCTACGATTATATAAGTAATCTGCTGTCCATCGGGTGGTAATGTGGCCATTTGGCCAAGGAGGTTTCCCTCGAACAGTAGGGGAAACCCGACCCGAGACAAGGGGGGTGTCTGCAGGTCGGAGTTGCCCTACTGTATAGAGGTATCGCCCTTACGAGTCCAGGCGAATTTGGAGAAATTGCGGAAGCATTTTTTTGTTTTTTGTTTTGAATGAACTAACTTGCACTTAGTATAGCAAACTGCTTATGCTTTGTCAATATATTTGTGGATTTCTGCGTCTTCTAATCTGTAAGATTGCAAGTATTTTTTACAACAACCCAATCGCCTGTTTTACCAAAGAAAGCTTTTTATCAGCGACATCAGACGATCTTTGTGCGCCCTGCTCCAGGACAGAACGTATATGTGTCTCATCAGCTCGAAATGCAAGATATCGCTCTTGTAGCGGAAGTAATGCATCGCAAACTATATCTGCTACCTGTGCCTTGAAGACGCCATATTGCAACCCCGAAAAAGTTCTTTCGACCGCTTCAAGAGATTCACCGGTGAGTTCTGAAACAATCTCAAGGAGATTACTTACTCCTGGCTGGTTATCACGATCATACCTCACTTCTCCGAGTGAATCAGTGACTGCACGACTTATTTTACGCCTCAGCACATCCTCATTATCAAGTAGATAAATGCATCCATCCCCGCCCTCGCTCTTGCTCATCTTATTCGTGGGGTCATCAAGCATCATCACCCGAGCGGCAGCTTTTGGTTTCGTAAACTCAGGAAGCTGAAACAGTGATCCCCCATAAAGGTTATTCATGCGCTCAGCGATATCGCGCGTCAGCTCTACATGCTGTGTCTGATCATCTCCAACCGGAACCTCATCCGCATCATACAAGAGGATGTCAGCTGCCATCAGTACAGGATAATCAAACAGTGCAACCAGCTGCCCTGCAGCTCCATTCTTGCTGGCCTTGTCTTTATACTGTGTCATGCGTGACAATTCGCCCATCGTGGCATAGTTATTGAGAATCCAACCCAACTCAGCGTGAGCAGATACCTGTGATTGCGCAAAAATCGGGCTATCATCAGGCTTCAGGCCCATTGCCAGGAGCCATGCTACAAGGTCCAGACTTCTCTCGCGCAACAAGGCAGGATCCTGCCGAGCGTTCAAGGCGTGTAAATCTGCAATAAAGAAAAAGGCCTCATTCTGATCTGTCTGATAGCTTGGCCAATGCTTCATCGCACCTAGGTAGCTACCAAGGTGTACATCGCCCGTAGGCTTAATCCCAGAAAGAATTCGTCTCTTCATATAGCTAGTCTAATCATCCTGGCGTGGCTTATCAACTAGCAAGGGCTCCACTGAAGGCGCCTTGTCTGCTATTTTCGCGACATCTGTGTCGACTTTGCGGAATTCCTTGTAGGCGCTGTTATAGTGGTTCACAGTGGTACCTAGAGAATTACCGAGCTTCTGCAGATACGTATCATAAGCAATGATGTGGCGGCCGAGTTTCCCTACTCGTTCTTGTATCTCCTTGGCCTGTTCTTCAATCTGGAGGGAACGAAGCCCCTGCATAACAGTTTGCAAATAGGCCATAAAAGACGTTGGCGAGACAATAATGACATGCTTGTCACGAAATGCATATTCTATAAGATCGCGAGAGGTTGTCTGAGTAGCACCTACCTGATTAACGAGCAGATCGTAATAAATTGCTTCAGATGGTATGAACATAAATGCGAAATCCATAGTCCCCTCGCTCGGCCGTATGTATTTCGCGGTCTCATCTATTCGTCCCTTCAGATCTTGTTTGAACTGCTTGATAAGCTGGTCACGCTCGGTGCCGTTGGATTTATCTACCAAGCGATTATAGTTCTCAAGGCTAAACTTCGAGTCCACAGGCAGAATCTTGCCTTTGTCGAGCATGATGGCTGCATCTACGATTGCCCCATCTTTGAATTGATGCTGTAGCTTATACTGGCTTGGAGCAAGTACGTTCTCAAGGACTTGCGCTAAATAGTACTCCCCGAGTACACCCCGTTGTTTGGGATTCTGCAATACATTCTGGAGAGTCTTGAGTTCTGATGTAATATCCACAACGCGACGGTTCGTTTCATCGAGCTTCGTGAGGCGTTCTGTCACATCCTTAATGATTTCCGATGACTGCCTCATCTGAGCATGAACATTTGCCTGAAGGGATTGGTTATTCCGATCAATGCGCTCGTTAATTTGTGCGTGAGACTGCGAGAGCAATTGGTGTAAGCCCTGTAAGTCTTGTTTCAAGAGGCCTACGCCCGTTTCATCAGTCGGCTGAACACTTCGCTGGCTTCGGGTAATCAGCCAAACATTAGCTACGAGCAACAGTAGCAACAAAACAACCCCTGCAACCACCAGAACTTCTATCATATTTTCAGTGTACCATTTATTCGATACTATAGCGAACAAATAACGTATCCTTAACCAGTCCGTGTTTCTTCAAAATTCTAAGCCAGTGTGTCTTCAGCCACTTCTGCTGTGATTTATACAACGATTCCTGTCCACGCTCAGCAAACTCCTTCCGAATGACCCCTCCGCTATGCGGATGTTTTTGCTTTTGCTGCAGTGGCGAGTTAAACCCATGAGCATAATGCGTCATTTCATGAAAAATAGTCGCGCGGATGATCATTTCAGGTATTTCGAGGTCTTGGAATAATCGATTCACCCGAATAATGCTGGTTTGACGATCACGAGGATCAAGTGAGATTGACCCCAATCGTCGCTTTGCACGCTTCCCCCATACAATACGTACATCATTGTATTGCGGTACATCTGAAAAATGTTCGTGCCAGATATCGGCTAAGAGGTTTTCGAGCCACTCCTGATCACGATACGAATATATTGTAGTCGTTATCACATCAATCCTTCCATCTCAATATGTGAATGTATACCTTTTTTCGGAAAGAGCCCCGCGCGAATACCCTCTGCGACCTTTGCTATTTGGTCCCGGGTACGTATGTGGTTGAGCTTATCTCTACGCGCTACGATGCCCGAATCAACAAAATGCAAACTTATACTGCCCAATGAGTCTTCATGCGCTTCTTGAGACAGGCCCCAAGCCAATGCGTATATCTGCATGGGTATAGAATCCCTTACCCGATTCTGGGCAGTCTTGAGATCCTTCACGGCCGAAGTTTTAAAGTCCCGGATCTCCACACCCGAGTCAGTTCGTAGGAGCACATCATACCTACCACGAATCCTCACCTTACACTCATCAAGGCTTATATGAAATGGCCGCTCGACGTCGATAATATCCAGTTGCTGTGTTTCGAAATCAGTCCACACTCGCCGAATAGTCTCCTTTGCAGCCCCAAGCCTCTCTTCTTCATGGCGCAATGACACAAACCCTTCGTGACTCCACGCCTGGTTGAGGACCCCAAAAAGGTCATCTAAACCAACTGATGACCCGAGCATACGTTGCCTTAAATACACCTCTAGAACGGCGTGAATAGCTGTGCCATAGACAAGTCTATGAGAAGGCTTTTCAGGAAATCGTAGTACGTGACGTACGTAAAAATATTGTGGATCCTGTACGTAGTCGGCAATTTGATTAGGCGTCAGCTGCAGCCATCCATCCTGTTCAGGATATGAAGGCTTGTGACTTGGTGTCGATGTGGGGCCATATTGATGGATTACTGCTGCACTCAGTCCGGGCTTGGAAATGGAGCTTGATTTGATATCGTAACCAAATGCCTCAAGCAAGAAGCGAGACGGCTTCTTCAGACGCTTGCCTCCATGATTCCTGGAAAAGGTTATAAAGACATCTTGCTTTGCTCGGGTCAAAGCGACATAAAACAATCGTCTTTCCTCGGCTAAGTGCAGTCTTGCTACAGAAACAGAGGAATCGGTACTCATTTGTTGTGGTAAGTACAACGTTTCTCCTTTGCGCGTCGCGGGAAATGTGCCATCCACCACATCAAAGAGAATTACTCTATCGAACTCCAGACCCTTCGATCGATGAGCGGTCAGCACTTGTACCCCTTCACTCAGCTCTGCTTCATCGGGATCAGCCAAGACCTCAAGATCATACATATCCTTGATATGCAGCCAGAGATCATGCGAGTTGCGAACACCCTCTACGGCTTCAAGTTCTGCGATGAGTTGGAAGAAACGCGCTAAGTTTTGCACAGCATGCCCTGATGCCGGATCTTCTTCAGCCTGAGATATTAGCATGTCGAGATACCCGCCACTTGTGATGAAGTCGTAGAGTAGCTCGCCAACGGAGTTATCTTGTATCTGTCGTCGATAGCCCTGAATTATCTCAAGCTGACCCGAGAGGTATTGATACTCGTCGCGCCTTGATCGTATGGTGGCCTCTAGTGTTGCGTGCTTTGACTTAGCCTCACTAGCAAGCTGTATGATCTCGGCAACCTCTGCGGCAACTTTCGGACTCAGCAAGTACCGATACAGTGCTGATGAGTCATTGGAATCATGAACTACAGATAAGAAATCCATGCACTGGCGCACTACAGGCTGCAGTAAAAGATTCTTCGTCACTTGAGTGGCTACTGGTATGTCTTTTTGTCGCAGAGCCTGAATCACCATCTCGACCTGCGTATTATTCCTGGTAATAACTGCTACCTGGTTTGGGTCATACTCCTGAATGCCGTCGTGAACGAGCTCTGTGACCCGATCGATTTCTGCTCGCAAATCTTGCAGCTCGAGAATTTCTACTGCTCGACCTTTACGCTGTGCTTCCAGTCGTTTCGATATACCTAGTTTGGATTCCAGCCGATCTGGATTATTGTGCTGTATCAACTCATAACTTGGATCGATGATCCGTTGCGTAGAACGGTAATTCTTGGTGAGTACTATGTGCTTGGACTGTGGGAAAATATCATCAAAAGAGAGGATGTTTTGGAGCTCTGCGCCACGAAAACGATACACCGACTGGTCATCATCACCGACTACCATAATATTTTGTTGTTTTTTTGACAACAAATAGAGTAGTTTTGCCTGTACTGCATTCGTGTCTTGGAACTCATCCACCAGGAGGTATTTATACTGATCTTGGATGTTCGTGAGAATATGTGGTTTATGCAACAACAACTCATACGGCAAAAGAAGCTGATCACCAAAATCCATGAAGCCCTGCTCGCGCTTCCGCACCTCGTATAGTTCATAGATTTGCGCCAATTCCCAATACTTACCTTGATCATACTTCTCCGCCATATCATCCGAAAATGCATCGACTTGCTTACGAAATGCAGTTGGATTGAGTGCCTCGTCTTTTAGCCTAGAGAAATAGCGCAACAACAAATCCGTATACATAGTTGGATTCTGGGCAGGTCGAAAGTACTCTAGCTTCGCCTGCGACTCAAGCACATCTCGCAATATCATATGCTGTTGTACTGGCGTGGCGAGCCTAAGCTGTAGATGGAGCTGCAGATCTAGTGCATGATCGCGCAACAATAACCCACCAAGCGCATGGAAGGTCATAATACTCGTCTCCACAACACCGTAGGGTAAGAGCTCATCTACCCTGTCCTGCATTTCTTGTGCGGCTTTGTCAGTAAAAGTAAGCGCTAGGATCTCTTCAGGGTGTGCTTTGCCGGTAAGTATCAGAAAAGCGATACGATTTGTGATGACTTTCGTTTTTCCGGTACCAGCACCAGCAATTACAAGTACTGGACCCGTATCATGTAGCACAGCTTCACGCTGTGCCTTATTAAGTCCCGCAAGCAATGATTCAGCGTCCCCAAGGCTACGTGCGCCATTTACCCTAGATTGACGCTTGCGACTTTTGCTCCCCTCCTGCGGCATGTTCTGCTACTCCATCCGATCGATCGGCGTGATACCGATCAGTTCAAAAGTACCCTGCAGCACACGGCGCAATTGCGCAATCAATAGTAGTCTTTGGGTACGATCATTCTCGTCTGCCTTGAGAATTGGATGACGCTCGTACCAGTCATGAAACAAATTCGCAAAATCGATCAGGGCATGAAATACCGGGTGGACTTGATGACTCACAACCGAGCTCGCGATTATCTGTCGTAGCTCAACGACCTTTCGGACCAATGCACGATCCCCTTCACGCACTCGGTATACGCAATCGCCCTGGACATCAAGCGGCACTGCTTGTGCTTCAGCTTTCGACAAGACACTTTGCATGCGCACATACGCATACATTACGTAATACAGAGGGTTATGTTTGTTTTGCGCTGCAATGATGTCCAGATCGAGGTCGAAATGTGAATTGGTATCGCGCATAGCGAAGAAAAATCGAGCAGTCTCGACTGGGACCATCTCAAGAAACTCATCAAGCAGAATGTATGTACCTCGACGCTTGCTCATCTTGAATTCTGCACCGTCTTTGATGAGCCGTACTGTCTGCGTCCAGAGTGGCACAAAACTCTCAAGACCAAGCAGCTTGAGCGCCGCAAGCAGGCGTTTTTCTTGTCCATGATGATCCGGACCAACGATAGTGATCGCGCGATCGTATTTTCGATCCACCAGCTTTCCGTACTGGTAAGATATGTCTTTTAAGAAGTACGTGTCTTGCTTATCAGTAGATCGAACCAGCACCTCATCTTGTTCGAGCCCGGCTTTTTCAGCATCCAACCATACCGCGCCCTCTTTATGTATGACTGCACCAACGCCCGCAAGCCGTTCTACCGTTGCGCGATTATCAAGAATCGACTCTGGATAAACCTCATCAAAAACAATGCCCAGTTTCGTGAGTGTAGGCTGAATATACTCTGCAAATATTATCTTCTGCGCACTATCGCCAAGCTCAGATGGATCCATAGACCGCACAGTATCCTGAGAACCATATTGCTCGGTAAATCTTTCTGCTAGCGCATCGATATATGATCCACGATACAGCTCAGCCGAAACCTCCTCTGCAAATGTCTTACCTGCTGCCTGTTGGACAGCCCGACCAAGTTGAGCAATCTGATTGCCTCCATCATTTAAGTAGTACTCACGAGTCACCTCATACCCTTGACTCGCGTAGAGCCGTGCTAGAACATCCCCATAAAACCCGTTCCAGGCATTCACCAGTACGAGTGGGCCGGTGGGATTAGCCGAAATAAACTCAATATTCACTCGCTGACCCTGCCCACTATCTGATAGATAATAGTGCTCATTCATGCTCTTAAGAAATGTCCCCCAGACATCTGCATGAAGATAGATATTTAAGAACCCAGGCCCTGCGACCTCAGCACGATCTACCACGCTGCTTATTTCAAACTGATCGGCTAGTGTTTGAGCGATATCTCTTGGAGACTTGCCCAGTATTTTTGCCTGCTGGAGAGCAATGTTGCTCGCAAAATCGCCAAACTTTGGGTCGCAAAAGGAAAATGATCGGTATGCGAGCTCGGGAGCAAGAACGCCAAAATCGGCACGCGCATATGCCTGCGCGAGCTCGTCTGTAAGCTGCTGAATAATGTCCACCTGCATATAAACCTATTATAGGGACATCCTATCTGAAAGCAACGCGGATATGGAATATTTTCAGGTATAATGTCTGCATGAAGGTACTAGCCCTCAATCGCAGAGCCAAACATGACTACACACTTCAAGAACGACTTGAGGCAGGTTTAGTTTTAGCAGGGTATGAAGTCAAAAGCATCAAGCTGGGACATGTTAGTTTAAAAGGAAGCTTCATTCATCTGCGAGCCGGTGAAGCATATCTCGAAAATTGCCACATTCGGCGCTACAGTAACGCAAGCCAGATCACCGACTATGATCCTACACGACCTCGTAAGCTACTCCTAAACAGAAAGGAGATCGACCGGCTCGAAAGCTCCAAGCGAGCCGAGGGTCTGGCTGTCATCCCTACAGCAATAGGAGTAACGCGCGGTCTCATCAAACTCGAAATCGCGATTGGCCGTGGGCGCAAGCGTTACGATAAGCGACAAGCTGCCCGCAAGAAAGCGATGCAACGGGACGCTTCTCTCGAGGTAAAAGCTCGTACAAAATAGGAGTGTACGTAACGCTGATTGCATGATACACATGCTGCAGCACTATATTCGTGTACTCTACCTTATGATTTGACTGAGCGTGAGCATAACTATTAAGATGAACCTAACGTATTACCTAAGAACGAGACTCCCCCATGAAGCAACCATCTGATCTACACACTATCGCACAAGCCCTTCTTGCGCCCCACAAAGGAATCCTCGCAGCCGACGAGAGCACAAAGAGCGCAGCCAAGCGATTTGAAGCACTCGGCATAGAATGCACCGAGGAAACACGTCGCGCTTACCGACAGCTGCTCATCACTACACCAGGCATCGAAGAGTATCTCTCTGGTGTCATTTTCTACGACGAAACAATTCGTCAAAAGACCGATGATGGCACCCCATTCCCAAAATATCTAGAGTCGCACAATATTATACCGGGCATAAAGGTTGATAAGGGACTTGTGCCGCTCGACAATTTCGATGGTGAAACAATCACCGAAGGGCTTGATGGCCTAGCGGAGCGCCTCAAAGAGTACTACGAACTCGGTGCTCGGTTTGCAAAGTGGCGTGCCGCCTTCACAGTGGATGCACCGGCCGGCCTCCCCACCAAAGGCGCCCTGCACGCAAACTTACATACTATGGCCCGCTACGCTTCGCTCTGTCAGACAGCAGGCATTGTGCCGATCGTAGAGCCAGAAATCATCTATGATGGCTCACAGACTCTCGAGCAGGCTAAAGAAGCTACGCAAACAGCTGTTGGACTATTGATGGCTATGCTGCAGGCATACAGAGTCGACCTCAGTGGTGCGATATTGAAGACAAGCATGGTATTGGCCGGCAAGAAACAGCCCACCCAGTCGACGCCAGAAGAGGTCGCCCAAGCAACCATGGCTGTACTCCAAGCAGCAGTCCCCAAAGAACTAGCGGGGATCGTGTTCTTATCAGGAGGACAGACACCCGAACAAGCCAGAAACAACCTCCAGGCAATAGGTTCGCTTGGAAAACAAAGCTGGCCTATCACCTTCTCTTTCTCGCGAGCAGTGCAAGACCCAGCGATGCAGGCATGGGCAGGCAAGCAGGAAAATGTGACGCATGCACAAGAAATCTACCTCGGCTTAACGCGTGATAACGCACAAGCTCGTCACGGCGAGTACACTGGCGGTGGAACTGCAGCAAGTGATTTCGTAAGCCAGACGCAAGACGCGTAAGCAAGCTAGGTTTTTTAGTAAAAATATGTTTTAAAAAAGTTGTGGTTATCCACAGCTTTTTTGTTGACACAGGGTATTGAAGACCAGTATTATCTAATTGTGCTGCTGCACACATATATTACTCAAAAACAAACACAGAACTAAAATCACCAGGTTAGAAAGGTCCCCACAACCCTCTAACCTGGTTTTTATTTTGAGACTATGCATGACAATGAAAGAGAGCTGGACAAATGCCAGCTCTCTTTCATTGTGAATTGCGGCAAGGAGCTATGTGGCTTTTGGTTACTTCAACAACGATGGGGCTTTTTCTGCCATGGCGAGCAACTCGGCATTCGTGAAGGTCTGCCGGTCTATAGGAATCCAGCCTGGACCGCTATTGGACGTATCGCTAGGGCATACCGATCGCATCCAGTTCAGATGGTTGCTAAGCTCCTGTGTCTCAGGGTTTCTCCGCGTGTAATGCAGAACCTGGCAATTATAAATCTTGACTCCTGGCTCATCAGAAGCCTCCAGCTCGGCCCATCTTTGAGATGACATCCTCTCCAACAGATAGCGAAAAGCCCACATGACCTCGCCGTGGCAAACGACTATCACCTGTTTATCGCTGCACTCGCGGTGCATTGTATCGAGGAGTGTCCGAATGCGCATCATCATCTGCGCGATAGACTCCCCGTTCGGCGGAACCCAATAGAGAGGATCTACCGAAGGCTCCCAGGCTCGTGTTTGGAAATATTTCTCCCTATCCTCCCACGTCATACCATCAAGCTCGCCCCACTCCCGCTCCCTCAGCCCATGCTCCACATACCAGTTTGGACCAGCAATATCTAAATGCCCGGCGGTCTCTTTGGCACGTACGTAGTCCGAGACATACCGCCTATCAAAGCTCCCAAAACCCTCAGCCTTCAGCCAGGCACCAGTCTTTTCTGCCTGCTCACGTCCAAGGTCAGTGAGTCGGAATTGAGAGGGTGGTGTGGCCCTATACAAGTCATCTAAGCTGTTATCGCCCTTCCGTGCCTCGTGGAGTATATGATTCTGTTCTGACTGCCCATGTCGCACAAGTATCAGATCAAGTGGCATCGTCATCTTCTGCTCTCCTTCTTATCATATATCTAGTATATGCCACTCGAGTACGGAGTAGGATAAAAAGTAAGTCAATTCATTTTGACTATATGACAGGAGGCTTTTCGTTTATTCGTTGCGTAAGGCTTCGATTGGGTCTATCAAGGCGGCTCGTCGAGCCGGGAAGTACACTACGAGTAAGCCGAGGATAGCGCTCAGTATAAGCGTAGACAGGATGAGGATTGGAGGAAAGGCAAATGCACTCACCTCTTCGGTCACACCACGACTATGCGCAAAACTATTAAGTGCTATGTTAGCCGTCAAGCCAAAGACCCAAGCGCCCAGGATTCCAACCACGCCACCCACGATCGAGAGTATGAGTGACTCAACTATAAACATGCGACGCACATCCCGCTGCCTGGCTCCAAGGGTAATCATAAGCCCAATCTCGCGAGTCCGCTCTAGGAGAGAGATCGTGAGTGTGTTGAACATACCAAGCACAGCGATGATGACGCCAATACCTCCGAAGCCGATCAAGATTAGTTGTAGTAAGCCAAACACTTGATTGATCTGGTCCAGGGTATCGAGCGGCGACGTTGAACTAAAACCAAGGCTTTCAATTTCGCGTCGGACTTGCGGCACGTCATTCTGATTACTTACTAAAATCTTCAGATTACTCGCCACAGATGTGCCATTTTTCTCAAACACGCTACTCGGCACGTATGCCTCTGCCCCTGCAGCGCCATCGACAATACCCTTCACGACAAAATCTTGCTCAACAGTTGTCTTATCATCCGTTGCCGATCCAGTAAGCGTAAATTTCAGGTGGATCTTCTGTCCTATAAACTTGGATTGATCGGCGCCGAGGGCCTTGACGAGTGCCGTGTTTGTGAGCACAGCATCGTCACTCTCCCCAAGCTGAGACCCCTGTATGAGCTTAACTGAGCTCAGATCCAGGTAACCCTTATCTACGCCATACACCACGGTGTCGAGCTGGGACTCCTGTACAGATGCTTTACCAGCAGCGTTGTAAATCTTCGAGACACTCTCGATCGAGCCAATGGTTCGGATCTTATCCTGACTGGCAGCATCTAGGCGTACTACTTTTGATCGTGCCGAACTTACATCGACCGTCTTGACCGACTTCGAGCCTATCACCTGCTTACTTACAAGGTTCTGTAGGCCTGTCGCAAAGGCGAATAAGAATACGACCGAGCCGATACCAATCACAACTCCCATGGCCGTCAACGTAGTTCGTAGCTTCTTGAAGAATAAGTTCTTCATGGCAAGCTCGATCACCAGCGAAAGAGCAATCGGGTGGCCCTTGCTTGAGCGTCCTTGCATTGGGTTTCTGACCATTACTTCTTCCCTCTTTTTGGCTTCGTCTGTGCCTGAGACTTCATACCGGCCGGTTTAGCTACGGTAGGCTTAGCTGCCTTGACCGGCTTAGTGACAACGGATACCGTCTTTTGTTTATCTGCTTCAGCTAAGGCAGTAGAGAAAGCGTTGGCGAGCTTCACTCGATCAGGGTTTTCACCGCCATGATACCCGCCCTCGTCATCTACGAGCTCGCCATCACGGATAAATATGCGATGGTCACTCAACGAAATATAATCGGCATTGTGAGTGACTAGAATAACTGTCGTGTCTCCATGATTCTTGAAGGAAGTGATCAGCTGCATTATCTGATCCCCTGTCTTACTGTCTAAGCTTCCTGTTGGCTCGTCTGCCACGAGGATCATTGGCGTATCAACAGTCGCCCGAGCCATCTGTATGCGCTGCTGCTGACCGACAGAGAGTACCGTGGGACGATAGTTCGCATACTTGCCCATATCTACTCGGTTTAAGCTAATTATGGCTTGTTTCATGGCTTCTGCGTGCGAATAGCCACGGTAATAGAGAGGCATCGCGATGTTCTCGACAACACTTAGGCTATTGATCCAACTATTAGTTTGGCTTACCATGCCGTAATGTCCGGCCCTGAAGTTTGCTCGCTCGTCTTGCGATAATGCATACAAATTTTGACCATTCACTAAAACCGTGCCAGAAGTTGGAGGAAGCAAGCCAAGGATGATATTGAGAATCGTGGTCTTCCCGCTTCCCGAAGGACCGAAGATAACCGTGAAGCTATTGCGCTCGACTGCAAAATCAACGTCGTTCAGTACACGCACGGCCCCGTCAGCAGCAATAAACTCCCGCGAGACTCCCTTAAAACGAATGATTGTATTGCGTTCCATATTAGCCTTGCTGCCCCAGCCCAAATATTTGTTGAAGCGCATTAAAGATAATGCTGAAGATGTTATCAGCGCCACGGCCGACTATCGCAGACTGTTGTTCAGAGCGAGCGATATTATCGCCACGGTCATGCGAGATTGCTTCTACGCGATAGATGCTTGATGTAGGGAGGTCAGACACGATCACAACGTGTTCAGTCGTTAAGCGCCCATCCTCGGGAGTCTTGCTGCCAAGCTCACCGGTCTGCCCTTGCCCAAAGGCTACTTGAGAAGTGGATGGTTCATCAGTCTTCCACGAAACGATAATCTGACCACGTGACTCAGATCCAGAGCCCCTGAGTCCGGTTTCCACGGTCAATTCACTAATCTTCGGCGGACGAGTATCGAGCGCGGTATGAAAGACCTGACGATCACTGACAGCAACATTACCAGCAGCATCACGCGACTCAGCAATCAGGCCGTAGTCTGTATCATCTATCAACCCACGGATCACGAGCTCGTGGTCAGTAACGAGCTTTGAATCAATCAACTCAGTTGCTGCTACATTTGCTGGACCGTAAGCTATGCGGCTGGTCGAAGGCACGTTCGTGTTCCAGGTAACCTTCATCGTACTTGATGGCTCACCGTCGACAGCTTGGAAGCGAAGATTACTGATTCGAGGGCGCGCTGGAGTAGTTAGCGAGTAGGTATTGGCTTCATATTCGTTCCCATCAGAATCAAGAGGATTAATCTTATAGAAGTACTTCACGCCATCGGTGAGGCCATCGATTGCCAAGCTATATGATGACTCATCGGTAGAGGTGTTGATGGTCTTCACGCCTCCAAATCCATCAGAAAGCCCATAATATAGCTTTGCTTTAGCAGCATTCTTCGTCGTAAAGCTAATGGTTGCAGCGTTCACACCCAGGCTTGAGACAGAAACTTCGCTGACCGTAGGCGCCGGAAGTGTCGTAAAACTTTTCTCTGGACTTGTGCCGGTATTTCCATCCTGATCGGTCCACTTTGCGACATAGAAATACTGCGTGCCAGGCTGCAGATTCGTAAGGTTGACAGCATGGCTGGCTGTCTGTGCTGAGTTGCCTACTTCTTCTGTCTGGTATTGCCCGCTTGCCGTACCAAAGGCTATCTTCGAGTCGCTATCACGATCTGTTACCCAGCTCAGAGTCACCTTACGCGTATTAAGATTACTGGCGACCGGACCGCTTACCAAATCGGCTGGCTCTGTAAATCGTCCTGTCGGCTTCTTGGATACCGTTGTCGAGGCCACACTACAACTCCCTGCATTATCACAAGCCCTCACTTGATAGTAATACGTAACTTGAGTAAGTCCGCTATCAATGAAGCTTAGGTTGTCTGCCGATGTTGTACCGACCTGAGTGAAGCTACTATTATCTGTTGATCGATAGATGCGATACCCTGCGATGCCTGCACCGACTTGCGTTGGTGCAGACCAAGACATAGCCAACTTCCACGAGCTGGTAGCACGAACCGACACATCGGATATGTCCAGATTCTGAGGCACCCCAGGCGCAGCCGTTGAAGCGGTGAAGCTCACTTGCGTATATTGTGTACCATCGAAGTTATTTGAGTCGTCCTTGGCTGCCATATAGAGCGTATTTGTCCCTTGCTGCGTCGCGTATGGACCATTCGCAAGTTGAGTAATTCCTTTACCCGTCCAGTTACAATTACTACCATCCGCAGCGATGCTCACATTGACTGTCCAGCAGTAGTCGATATTGGCAGGACTACCAATGTAGAAGTTTGGCGCAGACCACGTAAATGAAAACTGGTTCTCCGTGTTTGACGAAGGACTTACCTGAAGGTTGGTCGGAGCTGCAGCTGTGGCATGTGATATCAGTACCGAGCCCACAAAGTCTTGCTGATCAGGATTACCTGCATTATCTACTGCCCGAATCGCAATGAGAGTGACACCACCGAAACCATACGAACTATCATCCATGCGATCAAAATCGGCCGGAGTAGTAGTAATTGCTCCATCAGAGAACGGCACCACATCGCTCGTATCACTCAACTTACCGGAGCCGTGGTTGAGACCGTACCAGTTATTATCATCGTTATTACAACCTGAGAAACCGATTGCGACGCTGGTGACACAATATTTAAACCCTGCAACCCCAGAGTCAGCATCAAAGAGCTGTCCAAGAGTAAGCCAGGTGATAGAAAAGGTTTTCGAATTGACGATGGCCGGAATATTAAAGTTGGTATATATCTGAGGCGCAGCGTCGTCATATTTAAAACTCACAACAGAAGCAGTGGCAGAGAGATTGCCCACCTGGTCAATTGCCTGAACTTTCACATAATACGTCTGGCCAGACTGCAGTTGGTCATGCGCAACGGTCGCCAAATCGAGATGTGTGTCGGTGGTTGCATAGGCACAATGGCTGTTTACATCAATCCCAGTAGCAGTTATGAGGCCGGCCGTGGTGGACAGATCTGCCGTGTTATCGGTACCAAGGTATGCACAATATCCCACCACGCCCGAGCCTCCTACATCATCGCTGCTGGCAGACCAACTTACGTACGGAGCGACGTTTATCCATTGTCCGTCACTGATCGCATCGCCACCTTGTACCCGCTCCATGCTCAATCCTGTGACATCGGCCGGTGAAGTAGTATCTACAATATATTGAAGAGAGACGTTATAAACCTCAAGGTCAGCATTACTATCACTCGTCATAACGAGCTTGTATTGTATATACCGATCACCTGCGCTCGCACATTGCCCGCTGCTTAGCGGGGTGCCACCATGAAGGTAGCCACAATACTCATAGTCAGCATCACTCGGGCTATTTTCCCCACCACGCACATAGAGGATAGCGTCACCGAGATCATTCGTTGTGATATTTACATTACCAAAAACTGTCCTACTATCACCGAGATCAAATACGGCGCTTTCTAGACTTCCTGTATAGCCTCCTAGTATCTCTTCTTGACCAATGGCATGCTGTACAGCTGGGTCCGAGTCATAGCCGACCAGGTTCTTAAAAGACCAATTCACAGACCCATTGCCCAACCACAACCTTTCAATGGTTTCCGTAGAACTGCCACGCTCGTAGAATGTCGGCTCGGAAAACGTCGCGCCTCCATCCAGGCTATACTCAACCATATCACCAGAGGCGAGTGTTGTAATCCGCACCGTAACCCATTGCTGGTCCCGAACTCGAACTTCGTGTGCGTTGTCATAATAGGTTTGACTCTGTGCTGGGTGGTGAATAGCATTCATTGGTGTCCAATATTTGCCAGAATCATCGCATCGTCCTCCGGCCGCAAAACTCGTAACTGTACTGTCACTATCATTACTATATATGTAGATACCACCTACATTCCCCACATCTGTGTTGCAATCAAATGTAGACAGATCCATTCTGAAGTCAACTTGATATGCATGGCTCTCTGATCTGCCTTGTGATGGAATGACCACTTCTACATGCTCAGAGTTTTGGGCCCATGTCGCTACCCCATCAGCCACATTCAGCCATTCTGGACTTACGCCGATAAAGCCGGCTGTTGGATTGCCTTCGTCAAAGCTATCACGAAATGTAAATACATCTGACTCACTAGACAGTGATGTTGCCGATGCATTACCGTAATACATATAAACCGTCTCTGTACTATCTGCTAGAAGTGACCCGATCTTCACATATACAACAGCCTGACTCTCAGTGGCAGTCAAAATTGAATATGGTAGAGAGGTACTGCCATCCTGAGAGGTAAAGCGAATGTCCGAGAAGTCAGCATTCATTTGCCCATTATGGAGAACGGCAAGCTTCAGTACGTAATCTGAATAACTCACCGAGGGGTTCTTCACAGTTATTGGAGATCTAAAATGCCAATTGCTGTCACACTCACCGCCACCTGTATTACACCAGTTTGTGTAGGTACCCCCAGACGTATCTAGAGTAAGTTTGCCGGAAACGTCTGTATGCAGACCTGTAGCCGAGGCGTATTCATGATTTGTTGGATTTGTCCCCATGCCTCCCGTCCAGTCATCCTGGGTGAGATCACTGAAGGCACGTGCGCTACCAGGGTGCGCGAACAAACTAATGACTACAACGAGTGATGCAGTTGCTAGTATCCCCAATACACCCACCGCCTTGTGCCATTGTGTACGCAAAACCTTGAATGTTTCCTTGGAGCGCAATGCAAAAGATTTATCTGCAGGTTTTACACCTGGCTGCAGAATAAGGCCGTCGAGATAGCGTTGTTTATGGCGTTTTGTCATATCTTTGTTTCAATTGAAAAGCTTATGATTATTGTAGCATAAGCACTTCGAGCAGCAAGGCATTTGACTACTTTTTTTATGCAGAATCGAAGCGTGCATCACGGCACTCGCCAATTACCTCTCGCCATACATATTTCCTAGATAATCACACACAAAACTATCGCGCAGCTCTATGTCATTACGTTGTATTTTTTTCATCAT
>CAYMMM010000017.1:0-9343 GCA_964391595.1 uncultured Candidatus Saccharibacteria bacterium
AGCGTGAGGCTTAAGCCTCGTAGAGCAATTGTGATCTCATCGACGACTTCCTTGGTATCATCTGCGATCTTCCCTTGCTTGAATTCACTGAGCACTGTGTTGAGTCGACCGTCATACGTGCGGTCTTTGACGGATTTGAGGTTTGAAAGCTCTGCCCAATAATGATCGCGAAGGTCATAATTGCCGAAGAGTAGGAGCTGCCGACCAGAGATGGTACCGCTCAGCATGATAATGGCGCGTGGCTGATACTCACCATCCTTATTGAGGGTGATGTAGGTAATACCGCGCAGTGATAGGTCTTTTGTGACAATCGGCTGCACCATTTGCCTTCCTCCTGGATCACTGGTCAGGAGAAGGCTCTGTGCGTTGGCAGCTGGTCCGACGCTCGTGTCAGTTACTTGGTTGAGGAGCGATACAGTTGCCCGTTTCTGCTCAGGGGTGAGAGATATAAGTCCTCGGTTGGTATTCATCCAATCGGTTGAGTCAATGAGTGCGAAGTAGTTGGTCGAAGGCGTATTTGGGTTGGTCGATGAGAGGGCAGAGTATTTTGAGAGAAGTGCTACGAGGAGGTAGGTGTCCGTCCATGCATAGGAGCCAGCTGGTCGTGTTGAGAAGCGGGCTTCCCATGAGGCAGGCACGGTCATAGCGATGTCATAGGCTAGCGATTTATTCTCACTCGTCTTGAGGAAGAACCGTTGACTGATGTCTTTGCGGGCGCTCGCGTCGACACTCGGACGGGTGGTGACGCTTGGGCTCGTGCTGTCTGTTGGTAAGACTTTCTTTTTGTTTGTAGACAGGAGGATCGCTGGAACTGCGCCGAAGAGGACAATGAGAATTGCGGCTACAAGACCAATAATGACGAGCTTCTTCGTGAACGGACTCGGGCCAGCTGCTGCATGGCTAGCTGACTGACCGGCTGCAGCAATCTGCTGCAACTTTGGATTAGGGACCGTCTCAGGCTCTGGCTTTTTTGTGCCCTCAGCATCTGATTTGACGCCGGGCACCGCTGGCTTCTGAGCGGGGTCCGCCGGTGGCATATCTGGTTTTGGTGTGTCTGCTGCAGCCATGATTACCATAAGTATAACTGACAAACTGTGGAGGATGAAGTGCAAACTCAAGCATAAGCTCGTTCGCCAGACTTTCGGCTTATGCTTGAGTAGGTTAAAATAGGATGACATGACCGAAAACGCCAACCATCCATTGCTTCAGGATCTGAATGAAGAACAGCGCGAGGGTGTCCTCACTACTGACGGACCAGTCTTAATGCTCGCCGGAGCTGGCTCTGGAAAGACCAAAACACTGACGCATCGCATCGCATATCTCGTGGATGTGAAAAAAATACATCCGAGCGCCATACTGGCGGTGACCTTTACGAATAAGGCTGCGACTGAGATGCGCGTGCGAATCAACGGCTTGCTGGGGCGCGATGCTGAGGACCGAATGTTTTTGCCCTTCCTCGGCACCTTTCACTCAATAGCAGTGCGTATCTTGCGACGCGAGGCAATGCACCTCGGCTACCCCACGAGCTTTGTGATTTACGATGAGGCCGATACACAGTCAGTGGTGAAGCAAGTCTGCAAGGATCTCGGGATTGAAGAAAAAGTCTTCTCGCCACAATCGATGCGCAATCTCATCTCGAGTGCCAAAAACGAACTCCTCTTGCCTGGGCAATACGCCAAGCTGGCGCAAGGTCGAGCCCAAGAAACTGCTGCCTTGATATATCCGGAATATCAGAAGCGGCTCAAAGCTAGTGGCGCTGTGGATTTTGATGACATTATTATGCTCGTGGTGCGGCTCTTCGAAGAAAATCCTGATGTGCTCAAGCGCTACCAAGAGCAATTTCAGTACATCCTCGTCGATGAGTATCAGGACACCAATCATGCTCAATACCAACTCGTGCAGCTCTTGGCCGATGGGCGACGGAATATTTGCGTGGTGGGTGACGACTGGCAGTCGATTTATTCGTGGCGCGGGGCAAACTATGAGAATATTTTGAACTTCGAATCAGACTACCCAGATGCAAAAGTCATTAAGCTCGAGCAAAACTATCGCAGCACCCAACATATTCTTGACGCGGCTCATTCAGTGATTACTAAAAACACCATTCGCACTGATAAGAAGCTCTTCACCGAAAAAGGTGCTGGCGAAAAAATCATGATCCAGCAGGTCAGTGACGAGCTTGCGGAGGGGCAGTTCGTCATTCAGACTATTGATCGGCTGGTCAGTGATCAGGGCTATAAGTACTCAGATTGTGCAGTGCTGTATCGTACGAACGCGCAATCTCGTTCACTCGAAGAATCGTTCTTGCGCTACAATACCCCGTACCAAATCGTCGGTGGTGTTCGCTTCTATGAGCGCAAAGAAATCAAAGACACGCTGGCATATTTGCGCTTCGTGGCAAACCCACAGGATATCGTGAGCTGGCGCCGTATCGTCAACGTGCCGGCGCGCGGGCTTGGCGACAAGAGCTTGGCGGTGATGAGTGACTTCGCAACCGCGCAAGGTCTCGATTTGCTCGAAGCGTGTCGGCAGGCAGCCGACGTCGCAGGGCTTACTCCTAAGGCTCGAGTTGCCTTTGCAGACTTCGCGATACTGATCGCCGATTTCCGCGACGCTGCCGAGCGCCTGCCTGTCGCAGAGCTGGCCGAGCTGATTCTTAAGAAGTCAGGATATCTTGATGCGATCGAGAAAGAAAATACTGGGACACTCACGGGCGCTGACCGACTCGAAAACGTGCAGGAATTCCTTGGTGTGGCGAAAGGTTTCGGCACCACTGCGCTCGAAGAGTTTCTCTCCGACATTTCACTCGTCACTGATCTCGATACTTGGGAGAACACCAATGATGCGGTGACACTGATGACCTTGCATGCCGCGAAGGGGCTGGAGTTTAAGGCGGTCTTCATGATCGGTATGGAGGAGGGGATATTCCCGCACTCTCGTACGATGTTTGAGCCCGCTGAACTCGAAGAAGAACGCCGGCTTTGTTATGTCGGTATGACGCGAGCGCGGGAGCGGCTGTATCTCCTACATGCCACTATGCGCTTGCTGTATGGCTCGACGCAGCACAATCCCATCTCGCGCTTTGTTATGGAGATACCTGCAGAGTACTCGGAGGCAGGGCTGATTAATACCTCCGTTCGGTTGGGCGCAGGAGTCTTTGGGAATCAATCCTGGCGCCAAACTAGCGGGAATACATCTGTGATCCCAGCGGGGCAGCGACTTGATGATCCGTTTCCGGACGATATGCCAGTCGCACCCGAGCTAAACAAAGGTGACAAAGTCGAGCACTCGACCTTTGGCATCGGTACCGTGCTCGATATTGAAGAAGACGATGTGCAGATCCTCTTCGAAAAAGCTGGTATTAAGCGGCTTAACATCGGCTTTGCGCCTTTGCGTAAGATAAGCTAGGCCGAATATTGACGGAGAGAGTAGCGAGATTGATAATGAGCCAAACGCTATTATTGAAACGTGTGAGGGTGAATGCGGGGGATGTACTACAAGCTAGTTTGTCTGGGATGATGATCGTGAGGGCATCGAAGCCGCGGGCACTCGTAGGTAGATCTTGTACGGACGGAGCAGGCATATGACAAAAGAAGTGGACGAGGTGCATACGTCGTGGAACAAGATCGTAGGTACCTTGATGGCTATATGCGTATTAGCAGGTATCTATCTCTTCGTGCTTGTGCTGGCGCCAACAAGCTACCTGACGTTCCTGCCGAGGACAAAGATTGATCTAAACACTGCTGACGATACGGTGGACATGCGAGATCGGATTCAAATAGACAAATTACAACTCGAGGTCGGCATCTCGGCAGGTGGAGCCGATTCTCTTGATAGGGGAGTGTGGCATCGCTGGCCAGATCGAGGCGATCCTGAGAAGGGAGGGAATTTCATATTATCCGCACATCGCTTTCGAATTGGTCTCACACCATCAGCGACAAAGATCAACTCACCATTCTTTCGACTTGATCGATTAGCGGTAGGGGATCGTCTGCGTATCTTCTGGCATGGGAGCAGGTATGACTATGAGATAGTTGAAATATACAGCGTCAAACCAGATGCAATTGAGATAGAGGCTCCGTCCAAGGAGGCTAAGTTGACGCTATACACCTGTTCGCTAAGCGGTTCCGCAGATGGGCGGGTCGTGGTTGAGGCTCGTAAGATATGAGGGTAAGCCCAGGCCAGTGTTTAAAGTCACATCGCTCGTTAGCGTTACATACTTCGACCTCTGTGTGAAACAGCCTGGCTACTGACCTCCTCCTTATTGCCACAAGCACTATATGCTATAGTAGGTTTTAGAACTAACAGATGATAGGCAAACAGTTGCTAAGACGAAAAGTAGTGTGGTCGAATCTTACACCATGGAGACGTCTAGTCAGTATTTACATACTGTTACTTGGGCTGCTCCTTTCATTTATGGTATTCAAGGTTGTGCATGCAGCGCCGCCAGTTGTGTCACTTGGTGCAGTTTTAACGAAGGTGTCTGACGGGACTTCACCATTCGTCGCAATTGACCCCAACGGCAGTAACGGTGATGTCGCGACACTCGACCTGACTACCTATACTTTTGACGTCAACATTAATACTCTCGATGCCCAAACTCATTCTGTATCCGCCGTCACGATCACTGCACATCTATCGAGTGCGAGTACTGAGGTCGGCTGGCTTTCGAATACGCTGCCATCATCGTGTGCGACAAAAACAGTATCAGTCGATGGGACGACCATGACCTGCGTCTTGACTGGGACCTACAACACTGGCACCGCGCTCAATATAAGCGGCGGCTGGTGGGGGCAGGCCGGCGTACCAAACAACACCGATGTAACCGTGGACTTTACGGTTAGTGCAACCATGGTGCCCGACGCTTCCGGAGGCGGCAATCCGACTGCAGCAACGTCAAGTAGCGACACTGTCACCGTGGTTTCTGAACCTGGTGAATATGAAGTCCGTAAGACATCGGGTCCTATGACGTTAGTTCGTGATGGCTCTGGAAACCCTGTGTCAGTTCGCGTTGATTGGGGTGTACAGGTTGAGCTCAAAAACCCGACGACCGGACAAGCAAAGGGCATCAATTCGTCGAACCTTGGTGATCTGACGTTGACCGACAAACTAGCAACCGCGCCCGCCAATCAACTGCCCATCCAAGAAGATGGCACACTGGTTGACTGCCAGCCAAATCTTACATCTTCGTATCTAGTAGGCTCATCGTCGGCTAGCGTAGGTAACGCTAATTCCGTTGATGACTCTGGGACCTGGACGTGTACTCAGGGGAGTGGGACTGGTGGTGATATATCGATAAGCGCCACGGGCATCGATTGGAGCCCCGATTGGTTTCCCGCTGGTGGGTCACTGAACACTGCATACTGGGCATTTAACTCTGGCACAACAAACGAAACGTACAATAGCCCTTCGGGTCAAAACAATCAGGCAGTTGTCGCGACTCAGCTTGTTCGTATCAGCTATCCGTACAGTGAAGTTGCGGCTTTCGATAACACCGCTGGTGATACAAACTCCGTAGTGGGTCTCATAGGGTACTGTAATGATATCGGCTCTATTGATGTTGTGGGCGCTACCGACGACATTGATACAGGTAGCAATAACCAGGCCTGTAGCATATTTAATAACGGCACAGGTGCATCTAACTCCACTGGTAAATCATTTATTGGCAACGGGACACTCAGTGGTCCCGAGCAGCTACTGAATTTGACCGAGGGGGCTCTTGGTCCAGCTTCCTCCGATAACTACGTCGCAGCAGGCCAACGATTTGCAACTATGATCGGGGCCGGAGGTGTGGGGATTTATGGACTTGCCGACTGGGTAAGCTGTGACGCATTTGATCAATCAACCTATCCGCTCGTATCTCACAATGCTCCAGCAGTGCCGAGTGGTGGCTCTGGCAGCACCCATACGTGGTATTCGTGGTACAAGACCGGTACACCCGATCCGGCATTTGCGGTTATTGATGACGCTGACATCGTTGTTGAGTTTAGTAGCTCGGGCTCATCCTGGGCAAGTACGACGGCACAACGAAGCGTAGACTGTGATGACGCTGGACTAACCTGGGTCAGTGATCCGTCGACACATCCCAATGGGCTTGCCGCGGTAAACCTTGTCCGTATGCGCGTTACAAAAACACTACCCCCTGGTCTCAATATAACCATGACGTATTCTCATCAGGCTAAGGACGACCTCGCTGCAAATACAAAACTCATAAACTACTCGCAATATAAAACGTCGACCTTGAATAGTGGGAGCTGGGTAAAGGCAACGTCTGGTTGCGACTTAAGCGTCGATAGCTACAGCCGCACGAGCAATGCCTGCAATCGGCTGGTTGACCGCGCAATTGTTCTTTTACCAACTCCAAATATGCAAAAATCCGACTCGCCGAGTACACCGACAATAGACTCCGCAGCAAGCGTGGGACTGGGAAGTAACTGGACGTACACATTGAAAGCCGGCCTCTCTTGGAATGCAGATGTGACGGTAACTGGCGTCAAAATATACGATGTCATGGAGCCCGGCATGTCATACGTATCTTCGAGCCAAACACCATCAGCAATCATTAAGGATTGTGATGCCGCTAGCAATGCAAGTTGCGTTGGGACACCTGCAGCTCGTACTGATGTTGGTTACACCACAATCATTTGGGACAGGGGCGACTTTACATTCACTCATAGCGGATCGATTACTACACCAACGTCAGATTTGACACTATTTGGTAACTTTACTGTAACGGCAAAGATTGGTAGTGTCATTCCAAACGGCGTCCAACTACAGAACGTTTCATGGGTAGATGCTGACACTGGGTTAAGTGATGCTGTCGATGACATTGTGATCCGGAATACAAGCGCCACGCACAATGATCTTCTATCTGGCCCGGTTGATGATGACTGGGTGGTCATTTCTACAGCGCAGGCGTTTGCGATTGATAAAGAGATCCTAGAAGAAGAAATCCCAATCAATGGGACGTTAAAGTACACGCTTGGTTATGGGAATCTGAGTGGCGTTACAAAAACATTTGATAGTATTGATGTTTTTCCGTACAACGGTGATGGCCGCTCACCGGCATCGGTCATTGATGGAAGCTATGCCTTGACGGCTATCTCGACCGTAGAAAGTGGCGATGACATTGACCAATTTTATGTCACAGATACAGATCCAAGCAGCATTGACACGGACGTCAACAATAACGTTGCCGCTGGGAATGGAATGTGGAGTTGTACTTACGATCAAATTGATACTATTGGCTGCCCGACCGCCTCGCAAGTGACCGCCATTCGAATAAAGAGTAATAGCCTTCCAGCTGGTCGTTTCGGCTTTATTCGCATAGAGCTGACGACTGCCAATAACGATGGCGAGGAAGTCTATACCAATAACTGGCATGCACGAGCCACCAGCTTAGCATTACCGGTAATGTCTTCGGATGTATCAGCCGTAACACCAAGCTGTTTGTCGGTTGGGAATCTTGTATTTCAGGACAATAATAGTAATGGGGCGTACGATAACGGCGACTCTGGATTTGATAATGTCATCGTCAACTTGATGCTACCTGGAGATGATGGTGAGCCAGGAACCGACGATGACGTGCTGTACAAAACCACCACCACTGACGGTGATGGCAGATGGCTCGTAGCATGTGTTGCACCAAATGACTACTTTGTAGAGCTTGATCCATCAAACTTCGACAACGATGGCGCGCTGCATGGGTATACCGCTGCCCCTAACGGCAGCACCGATCCAAACGATGATGATGACGAGTCTACTGCTCAGGATTTGCTCCTTGATTCATCCGTTTTTCGTACTAACTTGTTCACCGTTGACTATACCAACCCACTTGCGGAAGCCGGGACGCACCCCGGCAGCGACGTCAATGACAATCTGACCATTGACTTAGGGTTAGTACTTGCCGATGTGCCGAGCAGTCCAACTGTTGTCGCTGAAGAATCCCCGGCAGGCTTGAGTTTGACCGGACAAAACATGTATATGCTCTTGCTGATCGCAGGCGGCTTGATTGCTATGCCTCTCTTCATGTCTGTTCGTCGACATATCCGTAGGTCAACGACTAAGCGCTTGTAATATATTGATGAGTGGCACGGTGCCACCACATCGTGCAGAAGATGTGTAGATCCTCTTCGAGAAGGCAGGCATTAAGCGACTCAATAAGGCTTTACGCCCTTGCGTAAGCTCTAATAGTATTATATTCTAGTGCAATTCCCGGAAAGTCCGGGGTGTACCAACCACACAGAAAGGTAGGGCCAGACGTGGGAACTTCCACAGAAACCCCTGCACCTGAGGTGGCTGAAACTGACTTCGACGTGCTCAAGCGTCTCGGACAGCTCAGCAAACTAATGGCTGAAGTCGGCATGACACCACGAATCATGCTCTCAATCGTACATGATGGAAGAGTTCGACACCGCTTTCAAGAAGGTCTGAAGCAGCTCTTGGATCAAGTGCTGTTACTGAGTCACCCAACGCAAGTGATCAAAGAGGATTTCGATCCAGTTGCCGCCAAAAAAATGGCAAAAACCATCATTGATCCTGTATATCAATACCCTCTACTTTCCGGACACAGTGGCATCACACGGGAGATTGCTCGGTACGAGGTTCTCGTGCAGGTGCTGGCGAGGCTGGATGATGATTTTCTTCGCAGCTTTGCGATTCTCTACTACGGATTGAGCGAGAAAACTGAACTCCGTCCATCAGATGTTCGGCAAATTCTTGGCATGAACAAGCGTGACTTTCAAAAGCAGCTTGATAAGCTGAACAGGCGTTTGTTTATGGAGCTTGCTGAGTACGACAGCGCATGGGCTGGAGCTGGACATGTGCCGATCGAATGGCTCAGCGCTAACACCTCGCTCATTGAGTGTCTCCGTGATGCAGGAATCACCACCGTCGACAAGCTCCTTGCGGAAACCGAAGAGGAGCTCAAGGCGATGTTTATTCCTGACCGATACTTCCCCGAGATCTATACCAGGCTTGAGCGGCGTGGACTCAAGCTAAAAAGTCGGTAAGTAAATGCTATGTCCGTCCCTACGGGGACGGGCTGTTTTTTATTGACATCGGGCTAAGGCATAGGTATAGTCGTTCTACTTGTTTTGCACCTTGTCCATACAAAAGGAGTTGTTTGTGGCACATACACGACGCCGGAGAGTTCCTGAGGCACCGCGAGTGGTGAAGGGTCGCGATCCACGATCGCCCGTCTTGCTGATCGTAGGGCCGATCTCGCAGGAAGAGCAGGGGCGACGCATCTCGATGTGCGCTCATCATGTGCAAGTCCGACCTCGATCACTGCGACTGGTTCGGATTTCATTCGACTGGTTTGGTGGTGAACGAGAGATCAGCC
>CAYMMM010000017.1:9443-16925 GCA_964391595.1 uncultured Candidatus Saccharibacteria bacterium
CCTGGCTCCATGCTGATAAGGGTCGCGCGGCGCTGCCCGAGTTCGCTGGTGATGGCACCGGTGAATTCATCCGGGACCTCGATCATCAGCTCCTCGACAGGCTCGAGTTTTTGACCATTCTCTTCTTTGTATACGACAGTTGGGCGACCTACTTCGAATTCATATCCTTCGCGGCGCAAAGTTTCGATGAGGACCGAGAGGTGGAGCTCACCGCGGCCCGAGACCAGGAAGGTCGTGTCCTTTGACTCAACGCGCAAGCTGACATTGGTCTCGAGTTCTTTTTCGAGCCGGGCGGCGATTTGTCGTGAAGTCGTAAACTTGCCTTCTTGCCCTGCAAAAGGCGACGTATTCGGGCCGATCGCGATCTGGAGCGTGGGCGCCTCGATCTCCATGACTGGTAAGGCTTCTGGCTTGTCTGCATCAGCCAGCGTTTCGCCGATGTGTGCGTCGGCTACACCTGTGATTTGTACGATTTCACCTGCGTCGGCTTCAGTAATTTCTACTCGACCCAAGCCTTCCGATACAAAGATCTTGTCGACTTTTGCTTTTGTTTCTTTACCGTCTACATCGATGCGCGTGATGGTATCGCCAGCTCGAACATGGCCACGCTGGATACGCCCAATCGCATATTTGCCTTGGTACGTGTCCCAGGCAAGTGAGGTAACGAGCATCTGGAATGGTTTATCGGCCTCAACGCGCGGCGCTGGGATGTGGTCAATAATTGCGTCAAAGATTGGTGTAAAGTCGCCATCGGTGGTTGCTGGATTTGTAGGTATTTCAGTCCATGCTTTACCTTCGCGTCCGATCGCGTAGTACGTCTGATAGTCGAGCTGATCGTCGCTGATAGCAAGATCGAGGAAGAGGTGCCCGATCTCATCTTCTACTTCAGCGATGCGTGAGCCATCCTTATCAATCTTATTAATGACGACGACTGGCTTGAGGCCGAGCTTGAGCGCACGCGTCAAGACAAACTTAGTCTGAGGCATAGGGCCTTCTTGCGCGTCGACCACGAGAATAATCCCATCCGCCATCGAGAGAGTACGCTCAACCTCTCCAGAGAAGTCGGCGTGGCCAGGGGTGTCGATGATGTTGATCTTATATCCTGCATCGTCCTTGGTATACTCTACGGCCGTGGTCTTGGCGGTAATAGTGATGCCACGCTCACGCTCGAGATCGCCAGAATCCAGAATAGTGGTCTGGCTCATTTCTGCTTGGTTCTCGCGAAAGACGTGCGATTGCTTGAGCAAGCCGTCTACAAGGGTAGTTTTGCCGTGGTCGACGTGAGCGACAATGGCGATATTACGGATATGGGTGGCGTCGTGTTTCATGAATGATTCCTTATATATTGCTTCTGTTTGCAAAACAAAACCCGGGGGCTATGAGATTACGCCCGCCGGGCTCGTTCATTTGTTATCACAATACCATAAAGGTATTTGTTTGTCCATCTGTTCGAAGCGTTAATCTACTTGACTCTTATGCAAGAAATACGTAAAATAGCGTCCGACTTAAGTATGTGGCGTAGAGTTCATGCATTATGATCTCTCGGGCTTGCGGGATGTCGCAAACAAGTCGGAATATACATATGCGTTTTATACATATCGAGTATAATGGTCATAAATATCAAAACGCTCATACTAATATCCCCTGAAGAATCAGAGACGAGCCACAAAACACAAACTTGAGATCAGACACACCATATAATAAAACGAGGTGTTTATTCGTATCGTCGAACATGTTCGCTCAGCCTATAAGCGGCTAGCGATGTATCGCAAGACAGAGTCGGCCGCTCAGACGCAGGCACTGCCAGTGGATGAAGCCGTGGCTCTATCTCATCATCAGCGCCTGTATGACTTTATGGCCAGGCGTGTAGTGCCAACCGGAAAGCGCTTTGTTCGTATGCTCGATCTAGCGGGTATCGAGCGTGGTATGGCGGCCTTGGCGGTAAGTGTCACGATTATCGCGCTTGGGTTTGCGCTGACTTCGCAGACACGACACAGCTTTCGTGTCTTTGCAGATCAGAAGCGCGTCGTACAACTCTATGTGGATGGGAAGAAGCGCGTCGTGGTCTCGAGTGCTTCGACGGTTAAGGATATCCTTCAAGAAAATGGTGTTGATCTCAAGTCGGGCGACATCGTGGAGCCAGGCGCCGAGACGGTTGTCGATCAGCCGAACTACAATATAAACGTCTACCGAGCTCTACCGGCTGTCGTCGAAGATGGTGGGCGGATGATTCAAGTTGTGACGGGCTATCGATCTGCGCGCAAGATTGCAGCGGCTGCTGGCGTGACGCTATATCCGGAGGATAAGGCGGAGCTCTCACAGGTACAAGACTTCCAGAACTCGCAGTCACTGGGGTACAAAGTGACAATCACGCGAGCACAACCGGTGCAACTTATTATTAATGGACAAGTGGTAAATGTTCGTACAAATGCCAAGACCGTCGGTGACCTCCTGGGCGACAAGGGGATTGAGTACCAGGCCTCCGACCTACAGGGCACCGACCCGCAAGCAGTGATTGTGCGCGGTATGCGGATAGTCCTTGCCAAGATATCCCAAGAGACCGTGAGTGTAGTCGAGGATATTGCACCTGCGACTCAGGTACTATATGACGCAAATCGTGATGCAGGACAAGTGGAAGTGCAACGCGAGGGTGTCGCCGGGCGCAAACAAGTTACGTATTTAATCGAGAAGAATAACGGCTCTGAGACCAAGCGGACTGCTCTCGAGACCGTCGTCATTACGGGAGCGATAGATCGTGTCGAAGTGCGTGGTACGCGAGCAGTCGGCCAGGGTTCTTCCAGCGAGGCAGTCGCACTCGGCGAGCAGATGGCCGCAGCTCGCGGGTGGACCGGAAGTCAGTGGACGGCACTCTATACCTTGTGGATGCGTGAGTCGGGATGGAACCCAGGCTCAGTGAACCGATCCAGTGGTGCCTGTGGTATTCCCCAAGCCTACCCGTGCTCTAAGATTACTGATAAGAGTATGCGAGGCCAGTTGCAATGGGGGATGGACTACATAGCACGTCGCTACGGTACACCAGCCAACGCTCTCAACTACTGGTACGCACATAATAGCTACTAAGCATGTTAGTTTCTGATCTCAAACAGCTCTTAGCGAAATACGACATTCGCCCAGATAAATCAAAGGGACAGCACTTTCTCCTGGATGAGACTGTCGTCGAGGATATGCTGGATGCTGCACATGTCACCACGGCAGACACCGTGATCGAAATCGGGCCAGGGCCAGGGGTTTTGACCAGCGCCTTGGCACAGAGGGCAGGGCAGGTGCTAGCGTATGAGCTCGACGGTCAGCTTGCTGATCTCATTGAATCACAGCGTGTTGAGAATGTGGAGGTGATACGTGGGGATGTTATGGAGCAGCCACTCCCCCGCCGGGGGACTGCACTCCCCTATAAAGTCGTTGCCAATATCCCCTATTCCATCTCGGGTGCCTTGATTCGCAAACTGCTCACTTCCCTACCCGCGCCTCAGTCCGTGACGCTTTTGGTGCAGCGCGAAGTAGCCGAGCGAATGTGCGCTAAGCCAGGGCAGATGAGTATTCTCACGGTTGCCACACAGCTCCATGGCCAGGCACGCATCGTACGCCTCGTGCCAGCAGATGCGTTTTACCCTGCTCCAAAGGTAGATTCGGCTGTAGTGCATGTCGATGTTTCTGACCGAGAAGGCAGCCTCACGCTGGATGTAGATGAAAAAGCTTTCATGCGTTTGGTGAAAATTGGCTTCTCCCAGAAACGCAAGCAGCTCAAGAATACACTCGCAGCCGGCCTGCACATCTCGCCCACTGAAGCGCTCGTACTCTTGAAGAAAGCCGGCTTAGCTGATACAGTACGTGCTCAAGAGCTTTCGCTTGAGCAGTGGCAGTCATTGCTCAAAGCCACAAGTTAGCACCTCTATCCACAACGCGATCCACTGAGGAGATCTAATGGATGATGAAATCGTACGTCGGAAGCCTCTGCTGTGTCGGATCGGACTACATAGAGCATCGATTGATTCAGCTTTCTTTACGCGCGCCTATCTCTGCTATCGGTGCGGCGACTATATGGACTCCGAAGCTGGCAAGAAGCTCCAGCTCGAGCGGGAGCTCTGTGCTGAATCAAGTGAGCTGGGGCTGCCTTTTTCGCCAGACGGCATGCAGTACGTGCGTGTGTATCTTCGTAATCTCGAAGACGAAGATGTGCCCCCAAGACCCACGCGCCAGCAGGCATGAACGCATACGACGGGATGCACTATGGCGCACATCTGCCATTGCTGTATGGACATTCTTCCGTCTACACTTCGGTGTGGGCGGCTTTTTTATAACCCCAGATACTCCTTATGCTATCATTAAAGCATATGCGCATTTCTCGGCGTTTTCTGCGGGTAGCAAGTGTATTTCTCATCTGGGTAATGCTCGCTGCTGGTGCGTGGCAACAGCTACGACCGGTACACGCTGAAGGTGAGTTTAGCTACACCATCGACATGAATTATGCCGTGAATGCAGACGGCACGACGCAAGTGTCTTCTACGTATCGGATTACCAATAACACAAACAGTCGCGTCCTGGCTTCCTTACAGATAAATACACCGACCAATGACGTCACAGGCATAAGTGCACGCTATGCAGACGGTACAAATATTGCCATGTCGAGCGCGGATAAGGTCAATGGATCGCTTGGATACAACTATGCATACAAGGGAATAAATCTGCGCTTCGGGGACTGGCCAAGTGGACGAGGGTCGGTGCAGACATTTATTGTCGCCTACACCACCTCAAGTTTGACTGACGTGAAGGGGGCAAGTCGGACTTTCTATGTACCGAGTTTGGCCGAAGTCGGTACGAATGAAAGCTATAATATCACTGTCTCGGTTCCTACTTCTTTCGGCAAGATGATATCGACTGGCGCTGTCCCGCAGATCGACGGGACTGATGGAGACAAAGTCAGATATCGATTTGCGAATTCTCGTGATTTGATGCGGTCGTTTACGCTGATCTTTGGTGACTCGACGATATACAAGGCAGACTTTGCGTATCCGCTTAAGAACAGTACCAATCGTGAGCAGACGATGACTGTAGCACTACCGCCAAATACACCCACCCAAAAAGTCTATATCAATCGTCTGGACCCTCAGCCTGTGGCTACGCGAGTCGATGCCGATGGCAACATCCTCGCAGACTACAAAGTACCGGCACGGTCGAAGATCACTGTACATACCGACATCGCTGCCCAAGTGACGTATCAGGCATATGATCTCTCAAAAGGCGGCACCAAGACTGAGATCCCAAATGAGCTAACAAAATACTACACCGGTGCGACGAAATTCTGGCAGACGGACGATGCGCAGATGCGTGAGAAGGCGAATGTAGCAGCTGGTCAATCGACGAAGGTAGTCGAGATCATTCAGGCAATGCAGAAGCTGACGATCGACACCCTCAGCTATAACAACGAGAAGATCAAGTACAACATTCGTCAGGGCAGTTATCGCGCGTTGCGTAATCCTGAGAATGCGGTCTGTCTTGAGTATTCAGACTTGATGATCTCACTCTTGCGGAGTCAGGGAATCCCGGCTCGTATGCCGGTCGGCTATGCTTACGCCGGTTCATTGAAGCAATCAAAATCCGTTGCCGACTCGCTGCATAGCTGGGTTGAAGCGTACGTGCCTGGCATAGGCTGGATCAATCTCGACCCGACGTGGGGTGAGAAGTACGACACATTTGGCAAGAGTGATTTGGATCACTTCACTTTTGCGATATGGGGTCGCGACGATGCTTCGCCGTCGGCCGTGATGATCGATGGTCAAGATATGGGCTATCAATACGAAGACACCGCGATCACCTATGATTCGTCTCTGACCGTTGCGCAGCAGCAGGGAGAGGCCACAGCGACTACCTATGTGATTTTGCCCTGGATGAGCTTTGTGAAATACAACGTCAAGGCACCAGGTACTCAGGTAGGTGAGAATTATGCAGTCTTACTCAAGCCAGCCAGCGGCGATCAGCAGCGCGTACCGATTGGCAGAATGGCGCCACTGCAAAAAGACGAGAGTGGTTTATTTATCTATGGCGGCGGATTCTCAAAGCCGACACAACTCGTCTTCGTGCAAAAGTTGGATGCCGGCGATACCGTACTGGCAGCCAATACGAGTACCGTCATATGGTGGCCAATGTATATTTCTGTTGGGGTAATTACTGGCATAATACTCCTGATTTTGGTAAAATTGAGCATCCGTCGCCGCAAGAACTTTCGTGAGGCTGGCAAAGCCCAACTGACCCACGGTGGTTCGGCTTTGGCGCGTGAGGCGATGGAGAAAGCGCTCGCTGAAAAGCATGAGGCAGACAAACTTGCGGCGGAGCAAAAATATATCGAGAAGAAATAATGAATAGCAAAGCAAAGTTTTACATAACTACATCAATCCCATACGCAAATGCCAAGCCCCACCTTGGTCATGCGATGGAGTTTGTGCAGGCAGATACACTCGCACGTTGGCACAGACAACGGGGTGAAGATGTCTTATTGCAGATTGGGACGGATGAGCATGGGCAAAAGCTGTATGAAGCTGCGCAGCAAGCCGGGATTGAGCCACTTACTTTTGTGAATGAAATGAGTGAATCGTTTATTAAAATCGCAAAAGACTTGCAAGTAAATTACGATCAGTTTGTGCGCACGACCGACACACATCACAAGGAAGCCGCTCAAAAACTCTGGCAGGCTTGTGAAAAAGATATTTACAAAGGAACTTATACTGGGCTCTACTGTGTGGCCTGCGAGCGTTATTACACTGAAAAAGATTCAGTAGAAGGTTTCTGCCCAATTCACCCGAACCGCATGCTTGAGAAACTATCTCTAGAGAGCTATTTCCTCAAGCTCGAGCCCTATCAGCAGCGTTTAATAATGGCGCTTGAGGGAGCTGAGTATAATGTCTTCCCGGAGTTCCGTCGTAACGAGATCTTGAGTTTTTTACGTAGCAATAAGCTTGAGGATCTCTCGATATCGCGCCCGAAAAATCAGCTAGAATGGGGTGTGGAAGTGCCAGGTGATGACTCACACGTGATGTATGTGTGGTTCGATGCGCTTGCAAACTATATCACCAGTCTGGGCTATCCTGATGGCGCGGATTTTCAGAAATGGTGGCCAGCCGACCTACATATTGTAGGGAAAGATATCAATCGCTTTCACTCTGTCTATTGGCCGATTATGCTGATGAGCGCCGGTGTAGCTCTTCCTAAAGCCTTGTATGTTCACGGATTCATTAACGCGCCAGGTGGCTTAAAGATGAGTAAGAGTCTTGGGAATGTGATTGAGCCCTACGACATTATCGACAAATATGGGGTTGATGCATTTCGTTACTATTTACTTCGCTACATACCACATGATGCGGATGGCGAATTCGGTGCGGAGCGTTTTCATGCGACATATACTTCCGATCTAGTGAATAACCTAGGCAATCTGGTGCAGCGAGTTGCAAGTATGACAGTCCGATATTG
>CAYMMM010000018.1:0-16307 GCA_964391595.1 uncultured Candidatus Saccharibacteria bacterium
AAAACTCCCCAAACGTCGGAGGCGGTATCTTCCCTGGCAACAAACCAGGTGGGTGCTCGCAGCCCCGCCCGAGAGCAAATCTTCAGACTGGCAATCTAGAGCTCCCAATATATAACGTAAGCAGAAAAGATACATGTGCCCCGTGTCGATCGCTTGCGGAGTCCCACTGATTATACCAGAAGTGCGTCCGCCTATATCCCCAGTAGCCCTCGCGTTACTGCGCGTACGGCAACAGATAGCCAGCCAGAAAGATACGGAAAGACCAAGATAAATATAACCAGCAAGGCTAGGGGCCCCGTTCGCTCGAACCGCTCCATTGCTTCAGTAATCTTCTGTGGCGCAAATGCGTATACCACGCGCGATCCATCCAGTGGCGGGATAGGGATAAGATTAAACAGTGCCAAGGCAATATTTACTGTCATAAAACTGATCAACAGTCCATCGCCAAATGCAGCTAGAGATGGGATGAGCCGAATCACGACTGCGACACCTGCAGCCAACACTAGATTGCTTCCCGGTCCAGCCAAAGCGATCAGGGCAGCCCCTTTACGGCCATAGCGCACCATATAGGGATTGAATGGTACGGGTCGAGCGGCACCAAAGATGATCGGGCTACCAACCAGAAGGAGTAAAAATGGCAATGCTAACGTCGTAAGAGGATCGATGTGCGCCATAGGGTTAAGCGTCAGCCTTCCTTCAAGACGTGCCGTGGGATCACCAAGCTTGTACCCTGCCCAAGCATGGCTGTATTCATGGACAGTTATTACGACGACATATATGAAGAGTAAGCGAATGATTTCGAGGACATCCATACTCCTCAGTATACTTGATTATTGCGCAGCATTCTCGCGCTCTGCCGTGGTACTTTCACGCATTACTCGCACTTGCAGATTTACGCTATATCTGTTATACTCCTTGAGATAAGAAATTGGTCAGATCAAATGAGGAGTTAGATTATGGCGAGCAAATGCGATATTACAGGTAAAGGAAAGCTTTTTGGGCGAAATGTCAGTCACTCGATGCGACACACGCCTAAGGTTTGGCGTCCAAATCTCCAGAAGAAAACCCTGATCATCAATGGTCAGAAGGTTCGTGTACAACTCGCTGCATCAACTATTCGTAGCCTTCGTAAGCACGAGCGCAATCTCGCCCAATCTGAGCTGACGACGAAATAAAAAAATACCGAGATTCTCACCACTATAAAAGCCCCTAGTAAGGGGCTTTTATAGTGGTGATTAGGACGGTTTATCCTAATATGTATAACTTCGGTTGCTCGCTAGATATATCCTTGAGTGATATCTTCAACTGGGAGGCCGCCTCTGTAGGCATCTTCACTGCTTTTTCTAGTTCATTCGCGTCAAAAGGCAGAGAAACCGGCACTACTATCGTAGATTCTAGCTTACCGATCAATGTCGCCACGTCGCTAGCACTCCCTTCCTCTAGCCAAATACACAAGATCTGTGACGGCTGTAAATGCTCAGCTATTTCATCAGTCAGTGCATCAACCTCCTTAAGAGATACTGCAGCAATCATCGTCCCGTCATGAGCAATGTGATAAGAAACGCGCGTCTCGTCCGTCTGTACACCATCCACCATGATCCCCTGTACCTCATATTCTCCTGGCTCAGAGAAAACGCCATCCTTTTGAGGTATATCACTTTGAGGGATGGTTGTGTGTAGTACGACATCGCCGACCCCAGAACCTTCTGGTCCGATTACAACTGTCTTTCGGTTTAGGATGAGTTCGATATGCGTGCTATCTATACGCTTTATTTCCATTCGGGCTCCTTTTCTTGCTCATATGAGTATATCAGAATCTATCCTCCTGAAGTAGCGCCCTTGCATGATGCATTTATTACATCAATAGAGAGGTGTTTAATCCGTTAACTTGAGGGCTTCTTCAGTAGTTATGTCTGCATTTGGGGCGGAGACGTTAACCGTGATTGGCCCAGATACTACAATGTCCGCCTGCTCATCAGTTGATTGTTTCTTATTCCCAAATACACCGAGCTCATCTTTAAGAACGATCTTTCGTGCATCCAGCATATCTAGCACATAACGATCATTAAGATTACGGCGATAATCAAAATCCTCGACGCGCAAACTTGAATAGTTTAGCTCCCGATTCATCTCTTGCTCAAGTGACTCAATGATCTGAACCAGTCGCGCTTTGTTCATATCGCCAACTATAAAGACGTCTGTGTTCTGCATGCTACCTCGCACAAATGCACCAGAGAGAAACAGCAGCTTTACGTTTCCTGCTTTCTGAATCTTCTTCAGAATCTGGTCTTCTTCCTTGGTCTCCTTCATCTCTTTAGACTTTGCAGGTATTTTTTGGAACATCGACATGAGTTCGTTATGAAACTTAAAGCTTGGATCAACTTCATAGTACAGGCGGTTCGATTGATTTACGGACTGCACGATACCTATATTCAAAAGGTTCTGCAGCTCACGCCGCACTGAGTTGATTTGCTCGTTTACCTTACGTGTGATCTCACGGACATAGTACGGCCGGTCGGGGTTATTGTAGAACAAGCTCAATAATTTTACTCGTGTCTTTGAACCGAATAATGAGTCAAGTGGCACTTCGTTTTACCCTCTCTTACATTCCTTACTCACTAGTGTACACTTTTTTTAGACAAAAACTAGTTCTCATCTGTAGAATTTCCATATTTTATGTTGAGTAGCTGTATTTTATGGCTGAATACTAGCGTGGTCGTCGGGCTGCGATACGTCGTGCTTGAGCAACATTCTTGTCGTCCAGTTGGACTAATTCTGTGCTCGAAATACCAAGCGCTGTGGCAAGCAGCCAATCAGCGATCATTGGGTTCTTCGGCAGTAATGGCCCATGGAGATACGTGCCAACAAAGTTTTTGTGTAGTATCCCCTCTGTATGGTCCTGGCCGTTATTCCCTTGTCCACGCGGAACTGTACCAAGTGCCTGGCGGGGATGCTGTATATGGGTATTCCCGGAATGGTTCTCAAAGCCTATAACTTCACCAAAATGACTACTATGCACAACCACATTACCTATACGCCTATCTCTACCCGCTACCGTATGCGCATCAAATACTCCGATACCATCAATGCGATAGCCATCTTGGGTCTCAAAATAATGCCCCAAAAGCTGATATGCGCCACAGATCATCAACCCAGGTATACCTGCATCCACTGCTTCATGAAGCCAAGCCGACAGATCTTGCAAAGAAGATTCGATTACTCTCTGACCACTATCCTGGCCGCCACCCATAAAGATCAGGTCCGCATGCTTTGGTGGCTTATCTCCTGGATGCACCTCAATAGTATTGTGCGAGTATCCTCGCCATTCGAGTCGCCTCTGTAGGCAGAGAACGTTACCGAGATCTCCGTAGGTACTCATTTCTCTGGGATAAAGATACGCTATATCGAGGCATTTGGGGACGTTACTCATGCGACATGCTCCAACTTAAGGGATAATTGTTTACGTATCGCAAGTAAGGAGGTGTAAGTCGGCAATACACGAACCCTCTTATTTGTAGTATGTTGTGCTGCATACTCGAGGGCGTCCGTAATACCAGGGATTACACGGCAAGGTATCCCGGCATACTCAAGTCGAAGTGCCATGTCGTATGCTCGTATGCCAGAAACAATACATGGTCCACCGGTAGCTATGTCTTCTATCGCGACGTCCCATAACCAAGATACATCCCGACCATCAGCGAAATTATCATTTATGACAAATACTATTGGCGAAGCATCCTTACTATCACGACAGAACTGTTGAATGATCTGATTAAAGCCCGTTGGGTTTTTTATTAGCTGGAACTGATAACTCAGTCCGCTTACCAGTACTTCTTCCTGCCTCCCAAATGCAGGCTTAGTGTGTTCAATGCCATCACGAATGGATGTAGGGTCCACCTCGATGACTAACGATGTAAGAACTGCAGCAGCAATATTGTACGTATTGTATATACCCAACAGATTAGTACGTAGCTTATGTTGTTTTTTATACATCGTTAGTGTGACTCTTCCTTGCCCCCTTCTCGATTGATCAGCAGTTACGACTTCTACTGCCGGCCGTGGCCTTTTGAAGCTACCATCTTCGGCACGATATTTCCCCAGGTGGCCAAAATATTTCTGCGAATAAATTATTGAAGCACCTGTATGAGAAAGTGGTAGGTCAAGAGCAGTGTCGTGAGGGAGTGATGTGAGCCCTTTGATGCCCAAGCCATAGTATTCAACATTGCTATGTTGGGTAAGCTGCGAAAGTTGCGCCACCCACGGATCGTCGGCGTTGAGTATGAGTTGCGCCATTTGGGCACGGCCTAATGCATCCACAAGTAGGGCTTGTGTTGTGGTTACTTCACCATACCTATCGAGTTGATCTCGAAACAGATTGAGCACCACAATTTGTGTCGGCGCAACTGCATCTACAACAATCGGCATACTAGCCTCATCCACCTCGAGAAGTAGCACGGCATCGCTACCTTGCCTCTTATCCTTCAAGACGGTAGTTAGCACGCCGCGCGATAGGTTTGAGCCCGAACTGTTATTTATCACCTTATATCCTGCTTGCTCAAGAATGTTCTTAATGAGCAAGGTAGTTGTCGTTTTCCCGTTTGTACCTGTGACGACTATTCTGTATGCATACTCTCGCCCCTTCATTGCCGCCCTCAATGCTGATGGGTCAATACGCTCTGCTACATACCCCGGTAAAGCAGTTGACTCTCTTCCAAGCAATCGCATACCTTTATGCACTGCTCGACCAATATGTATACCAAGGCTCGCTCTGATCTGCATATACTTATTGTAACGGTGATTGCGCAAGATAGGTAGCGACCAACGTGTGAGCCTCATCTTCGGACTGACACCATCGTATATACGGGTTACGCCTAAACCAAGTCCGTTGCTTACGAGCCAGTTGCCAGGTCGCGGCATTAATTCGTTGAGCTATAGTAGCCTCATCGGAAGATTGAAGCATTTCTCGATACCCAGTTGACTGCAATCCAGGTGCATGTTCGCCGTACTCGTCTCGTATACTTATGACCTCCTCCTTCAACCCGGCCTCAAGCATTTGGTATGTGCGAGCCGTAATGCGCGCCCTTAGCGTCTCGGCTTCGACTTCCAGGCCGATTATCAGGCAGTCATACTTAATGTCATGACGATCTTGATCGCTCGCGAGACCTCGCTTCAGAATCTGTGCAAGTCGCCTTGGATTACGAAAATCTTCTTGGCTCACCCCGTCACGATAGCGAGCGCGCACCTCGGCCTGCAATTGCATTAGATCTAGGCCAGAATCCACGTCATTTTCAACTGTATCTAATGTGCTACGAAATGCGTAGTCAAAGAGTAGCGCATCGATATACAAACCACTCCCACCAACCACAATCGGCACTTTGTTTCGGCGCCACGCCGCTTTGATTGCCTTTTTTGCTAATTGAACAAATGAGTGCGCCGATACCCTCTCGGAGGGATCTACAATATCTAGGAGATGATGTCGAACTATCTTTCGATCAGCATTTGAAGGCTTCGCCGTACCGATATCCATCTTTCGATACATTGTGCGTGAGTCAGCACAGACAATTTCGCCGTCATAGTGCTTAGCGAGCTGCATAGCGAGGGCCGACTTACCGCTTGCTGTCTGACCCACGATACAGATCAGTGGCCCGGTTTGCTTAAGCTGTTCGTTCTGTAATTTCTGTTGTGATTTTTGCAACAAAGTCATTAACCTTCACAACTCCTTGATCGCCCTCACCATATCTTCGCACAGAGACTGAATCTGCTTCCGTCTCTCTCTCGCCTACCACAAGCGTGTAGGGTATCTTGTATATTTCTGCGTTACGGATACGCTTACCTAGTGATTCGCTAGATAAATCTGTAGCCACACGGACGCCTACTTGGCGAAGTCTATCCGCGACTGTCTGTGCATAACTTGTGAACTTTTCCGAGACCGGTATGACACGGACCTGTTCAGGTGCCAACCAGACTGGAAATGCACCACCATAGTGCTCAATCAGCAGCACGATGCTTCTTTCAAGTGAGCCTGCGATTGCACAGTGAATCATCACAACTTGTTCACGATTCCCGCCCTCATCTATGCATGCCAAGTTGAATCGTGCAGGCATGTTGAAATCAAGTTGAATCGTGGAAGCCTGGAACTCTCGGCCGAGCGCATCAGACCCAATAAAATCAATCTTTGGCCCATAGAATGCTGCCTCACCAGTCCCATCTATGTACTCTCTGCCCTTTTCTTCGATCACACTCTGAAGCTGCTGCACCGACTCCTGCCACTGCTGGGGATCACCAAGGTAGCCGCTCATATTTTCAGGATCATGGGTCGACAAACGTACCTTGAGTTCGATGCCAAACACACCCCAAAATTGCTCAATAATGCTCCACACACGCAACACTTCTTCCTGTACTTGCGATGGTCGGCAAAAAACATGTGCATCATCTTGTGTAATAGATCGGACTCGGGCTAAGCCATGTAGCTCACCGCTTTGTTCATCACGGTAAACCATCGTGGTTTCTCTATATCGCACCGGCATCTCTCGATAACTACGTGAGCGGCTATCAAAGATCTGTGTATGATGCGGACAATTCATCGGTTTCATCGCGAACTCGTGCCCTTCGCGCGACGTAATCTTGAAGAGTTCATCTTCAAACTTATCCCAGTGACCACTCGTCATATAGAGCTCTTTTTTTGTGATATGCGGGATCGTTACTTCTTCAAAAGAATACTCATCACGCATACTCTGAATGAACTTGTTGAGCTCGTTTCGGACTACAGTCCCACGCGGCGTCCAGAGCGGTAATCCGGGCCCCACTAGGTCCGAAAACGTAAACAGGTCCAGTTCCTTACCCAGCTTACGATGGTCTCGCTCCTGCGCTAATCGAACCATATCTAAATGTTGTTCAAGCTCAGCCGGCGACTCAAAAGCGAGACCATAGATACGCTGCAATTGATCACGCTTTTCATCGCCACGCCAATACGCACCTGCGAGCTTATGAAGCTTGATGGCTCCCACTTCACCCGTTGATTGCACATGAGGCCCCTTACATAAATCGACGAAATGACCGAGTCGATACACCGTAACCGTTGCTATTTTTTCAACACCATCTACAACACCGATGTCCTCATTTTTAAAATCCTTAAGCTTTGTGGTGCCGTACTGTTGTAAATCTTGCAGCAACTCTACCTTGTATGGTTGGTTCTGCGCGCTGAAATATTCGATTGCTTGCTCGATACCCCATTCTTCGCACTGAATGGGGAGATTTTGCTGGATGATTGATCGCGCAACCTTCTCTAGCTTCTTTAAGTCCTTTTCGGCTAGAGATTCTGCAAGCTTCACATCGTAATAAAACCCGTTCTCCACGACTGGACCAACCCCAAACTGTGCGTCTGGATACAATTTTTGTACTGCCGCCGCTAGTACGTGGGCAGCACTATGTCGCATTGCATGTAATTTTTCATCCATCATCTTTTGCTCCTTATATACAAAAACACTCACCTCTTCTGTCTGGCCCCACTTAAGTTAATGCGGGGGGTTCCACCAGACTTATTCGCGGTGAGCGAATCACTCTTGTCTCATGTGTTACGCCCATGAGTACGGAGCTCGGCAAGATCGTTACTCTTCCCTCAAGCACTCTCTTCAACTGTTCTTATTATACACCATAGATATATGGTGGGTCCTAGAGGAGTCGAACCTCTGACCTCTACAACGTCAATGTAGCGCTCTAGCCAGCTGAGCTAAGGACCCTCGAAAACCAGGTTATTATATCTGGAGATGAGCTTTTTCGCAACCGTATGTTGGACAAGCCTAGAGCAAGCTGCGTAACTGGACGGCATGAATATGCAGGCGGTCAAGCCGACTTGGTTCCTCTTTTTCAACCTGAGTGCAGCCATAATCCAATATCTTAATACTCATTTTGCCACTTATATCAAGTTGAAATACGACATTATCTCCGCTTAGATCAAGGACGAGGCTTTTTTCGCCTTCGAGTTGCGCGACCTCATCTAAGAAATCCTTGAGGACGGCGGAGTTAGTCTCATTCGCTGCCAGAGCAGATCTTACCTGATCATAGGTACCTTCATTAAACGCACCAAGCGGAGTCCACCGATCAAGATCTAGTTTCTCTTGGAGGATCATGGGTGTTGAACGATCCTTAAGTTTGAATGCGACTTGCTCCAGCAATAAATCATCCCCCATCACAGACCGTACATCTTGAAATTGCTGCATTTGGCTTCTCATTATGCTCTCTGAATCGTATTCGCTCTCTTCACCCTTTACATACTTGGCGACCCATTCTGATCTATCTGATACCACGGCATTCCAGATGGTACCCTGCCGAAAGCTTAAGTCTTGATCACTCATTATCCTATCTAACTCACCCGAAACCTGCTCTGAACTAACATCTTGCGTAGACGCTTCGCTATCGATAGCTATATTCTCTGGCTGCAAGCGCTCTTGCCATTTACTTTGGGCGATAGATTCCCTAAATCGAGCCTCTACAATCTGTGTCAGTTTTTTCTTGAGCGGCATCCCGAGCGATCGCGCCTGCTCCATAGAGATATTAAGCCTACCCAGTACACCCTTAAGTGCAATATTGGGTAGGTCTTGACTAGATAATGTATTTACCGCAGCTTGAGGATCACCTACATCAACACCTGCATCCTTCAGCCAATCTAGTAGGGCCTGGGGATCACTGACTTCTTGTTGCTCCGCATCTGATCCACCATCTACAGTCATGTCGTGACTTTCCTCATGCACAATTCTCTTCAAATCTTTCACGAGATCACTCCTCTCAGATGCAGCGGAATCAGGTATTGCCTGCGTAGGGTCTGTGGAGCTCTTAATTGGTTCATGTTGATCTGTAGACATAACATTATTCTAACACCTTAGACACACACGCTTCACATCCGACTACAACAGTCGCTCAAACACACCGATGTTTTTCTATTTTTATATTTTTTCTGGGACTACAAGGTTTGCATCATTATTGCGCACATTCCCTACTCGCTTGTCGACAGGTGTAAGTACCAGTTTGCCTGATGTATAGCTATTCACCATCGGCATGAGTTCATCGGTCGATATTTCGCTGTTTATCCAGGCTTTCTCTTCATCGTGATCCAAGATAACTGGCATACGATCGTGAATTGGACTCATGTCTTTATTAGGTAGCGTTGTAACAATCGTGAATGATGTAAAAGTTTCGCCGGTCTTCTCATCTGACCACGCATCATATATACCTGCCATTGCAAATAATGATGTATTTTTTACAGTAATATAATACGGCTGCTTGGTGGTCTTATCTATTTTCTTCCATTCATAGAATCCTGAAGCTGGTACCAGACAGCGATGGCGTGCAAAATCGTACTTCCACATTGGCTTTTCTAGTAATGACTCACCGCGAGCATTGAAGGTACTAAAGGCAAAACGTGGCTTATCCTTAGCCCAGACCGGAATAATCCCCCAATGCATGAGCTCAATACGCCTTTCCCCTCCCTCCTCAATGACGACTGGTAGGGTTTGGGTTGGTGCCGCATTATAGTTTGGCTGCACTTCTTTTGGCGCATCATTGACCGTCTCAAAACGTTTCTTGAGATGATCGACGTCGGTTATAACGTATCTCCCGCACATGCCAATATTATACAGCAAGAGCCTTGCACTTGTTCGTAGCATGTTCGTATAATGAGATCATGCAAGAGGTAAATGAACCGGTCGATGTCCTTACGCTCTCAAAGCAGGGGTGTGGTATTGTGGTACCGCTCAAGATCCGCTGGAAGAATCGTTACTACACCCTACGTGAGATCGGGTTAACGCACCCGAAGCGCGAAGGGCGAGTCCTCCATCATATCTTTGAAGGCTCAACTGGCTCGCTCAGTATGCGCTTAAGCTATAACACCGAATCCCTACAGTGGACCTTGGAGGCGATATCAGATGGCCTACCTCACTGAGAATCCCCGCCTCAACGAGGCTCAGCCCCAGATCATGCACATCGACCTCAATAGCGCCTTTGCGACAATCGAGCAGCAAGCCAACCCGCTCCTGCGCGGCAAGCCGGTCGGGGTATGCTCTTACCTCTCTCCTGGTGGCATTATTCTGGCTGCCTCCTATGAAGCAAAGGCCCACGGCATTAGTACTGGCACAGCCATCCGCGAAGCCCGTGAGCGCTGTCCCGATATGGTCTTCCTGATGCCTGACCCGGATAAGTATTTTTATGTAAACACCAAGCTCTATGCCCTCTTACATCGCTACACCAGTGATCTCACTCCTCTCTCGATTGATGAATTTGTAATCGACTTCTCGCGTAGCCGGCTGATCCATCGAGCCCCACTCGCTCAGATTGGACGAGATATTAAGCGGGCCATCCGCAAGGAGTTGGGCAGCTGGATGCGGGTGAATATCGGTGTTGGGACTAATCGGTTCTTAGCCAAAACTGCCGCTAGCCTCCACAAACCCAATGGTCTCGACATTATTACTCACCAAAACCTGCGAGAAGTGCTCTCTACCCTGGCACTACGTGATCTCTGTGGTATCAATCACCGCTATGAAGCCCGCTTGAACGCGGGCGGCGTCTTTACGCCCCTCGAATTTCTCGATGCCTCAATGGAAGACCTTCATCGTAAGATCTTCAGGAGTGTCGAGGGCTACCGCTGGTACCACCGCCTGCGAGGCTGGGAAGTTGATGGGGTTGAATATGGACGCAAGAGCTTCGGGAACGACTTTGCCATCTATATTGCCACCGATGATAAGCGTGAGCTATCTCGGCTCATCATGAAGCTCTCCGAGAAAACTGGCCGTAGGCTACGTCGTCATGGATCACTCGCTCGAGGCGCCCAGCTCTGGCTGCTCTACGATGACCACAGCTATTGGCACAAGAGCGAACGCTTGCGCAATATTCTCTACTCTACGCAAGACATTCATAACGCCATCATGCGGATCTTCTCGAAGCAACCCGAGATGAAGCCGGTTGCCAAACTGGGAATCTCAGTATTCGCCCTCGAGCCAACCCACCCGGAGCAACTCGAACTTTTTGATACGGTCTTTACTCGACAGCGCCAGATAGCAGCGGCGGCCGATCACATCAATGACACCTATGGAGAATTTACTCTCATCCCTGCTCTGATGATGAATATGCAGGACCGCATCATCAAGCGCGTCCCCTTCGGTGCATCGAAAGATCTCAAAGACACGTATCAACAATATATCGCTCGATATCTTTAGTAGACCTATCATATCTGTTTTTACGAATAATTGGCGTACATTTTCACAAAAAGTTGTCCACTTATCCACAACTTTGTAGAGTTATCCACTTGCACCAACCATAAGTGATATGACAATATAGAGACATGATTTGCACGAAATGCAGATCACCCCACAGTGAGGTGGTTAACACGCGCTCGACACGAGGTGGCAGCCAGATATGGCGGCGACGTCGATGTGCGGACTGTGGCAAGGTCTCAACGACCTATGAGCGGCAAGATTTATCTTTTATCCAGGTGCGTTCGGAGCAGCAGCAATCAAATCCGACCCCCTACCGCCGCTCATTTTTATTTAGCTCAATCCTCAAAGCCGTTCCTGAAGAACAGCTTAGTGTCATTGATATCGACAATCTCGTCGACAGTATCGAGCACAAGCTCCTTGAACGAGGTCAAGATGAGGTATCAAGCGAATTAATTCGCCAAGTTACCCTAGCTACACTTAAGCCGGTAGACGTAAAAGTATTCATGAATTATCTAGTGGCGCACCTTGATGTGCGGACCAAATCAGATATCAAAGCCGCCATAAAACACTACTGATGCATAATGCTGTAGCATAACAAATATGTATTATTGAGCAGCAAAAAAGGCCCGTTATGGGCCTTTTGCATCTAGCTAACGAAGAACTAGCTTATTCTTTTGGCTTGTCTTCTTTGGACTCTTCGGCAGCTGTAGCAGCGGCTTCTTTTTCTTCTGCTAGATCCTCTGGAAGCTCGTCGCCCATCTCAGCTTCGAGTTCAGCCATCTCTTCATCAGTGCGCGGCGCATCAACACGACAAATGAGCTCGTGTGCGTCGGTCATGACCGTAACCTTATCTGAAATCTTGAGATCAGATACAGAAATACTGTCTTCTAGATTCTCCAGACCTGAGATATCGACCTCAATGGCCTGAGGAAGATCGGCAGGGAGTGCCTCGACCTCAAGCTCTTCGAGAGGCTGCACGAGTGTACCGCCTAGGTTGAATACTCCAGGTGCTTCACCTACGAGCTTAATTGGTACTTCAGCTGTTACCACTTCATCCATCTTCACTTGATGAAAATCAACGTGGATGATCCGACCGAGGTGATCGGTCTGCACGTCTGAGATCAGAACATTAACCGGCGCAGCATCACCAACAGCAAGCTGGACTAATGAAGAATGACCTGCCTGATGAAAAACTCGCTTAAAAGTAAGATCCTCGAGGGATACGAGCTTATTCTCTACTTCACGACCATAAATAACACCAGGAATGCTTCCTGAACTTCGTAATTGCCGCACTTGTTTACCCTGCTGTGCACGCTCAGCAGCCTGTAGCTTATAATCAACCATTTCCTTAATCCTTTAAACGTTTATGATGAGAATTTTCTCAAGTAGAGACTAGATCTCGCGTAAATACGAGTACATCTCAGCAATTTCGTGTGATGAGATAGCACCGAGCGCTGTGAAGCGTGATCGTTCCCTACGACTCGCATCATATCCAAGACGAGGCTTGGATACCGATACTGGTCGAGATTTGCGCTGTCCTTTGTGGTTCACCTCTTGAGCAGAGAGTAAGACAGTTGCCAATACTGGTAACGAACACTTAGAGCAATTGAGCTGCATAAAACAATGCTGGTCAACCTTACCTAGAAAGCGAATATCATCTGGAGAATATTCCGCAGAACAAGACGGGCATTTGTAAAAAACCCGTAAATTCTTAATCAATTCCTGTAAGGCTTTTGGGCTCAACCGGTACTCCCTCTTGTTCGAAATCATATCAAAATCAGATGGCAAAAGTCAATGACAAGCTGGACGGCCGACCCTCAATGCGAACGAATACGGCGGCGTTTCAGCACCAGCAGAGCCACCCCAAATATAACCAGGACACACATAACCGTGAGAGCAATCGCCTTCTCGCGACCATTGCCAATCAGTGCGACCAAACCAAAAATCAGGGCAAGTGCGTAGAGGAGCAGTACTGCTTGAGTCTGAGAGAAGCCAACATCAAGGAGCAGGTGGTGGATATGCCCCCTATCGGCCGAAAAAGGTGATTTACCCGTCGCTAGCCGACGCACCACCGCCCACAGAGCATCCAGGACAGGCACGCCTAATACAAGAAGGGCCGTCGCCAGCTTTGCACCTGAGATAATCGACAGTAAACCAATGATCATCCCGAGAAAATATGCGCCGCTATCCCCGAGAAAGATCGACGCTGGATGAAAATTATAAACGAGAAAACCAAGACAGATCCCGAGAATCAAAATAGCCATCATCGCTGTGCCCGGCTGGCTGATGCGAGGCAGCATCGCAACAAAGAACAAGATCAAAGCAGCCACCCCAGTAATACCACTCGCCAATCCATCCAAGCCATCCAGAAAGTTAATAGTATTTGTCATCCCAACTAGCCATAGGATACTAAACACTACCGAGAGACTAACAAGCCCGAAGCCGGACAATGAAACGAGTGAGAGCTCCTGCCCAAAAGGGTTTGATATCACGTCAACGCGAATGCCGAAGCCAATCACAGCAATGCACGCAGCGAGCAGCTGAACTGCAAGCTTCAGCCAAGGGCTCACGCGGTGAAAATCATCGAGAAGCCCTATCCCAAACACTAATGCGCAAGCAATAACGAGCCCAGAGAAGTTTGATGGCAGTGGACGCACGAGGATTGGGGCGAGAATAAAGAAAGTCGTAAAAAGAGCCACTCCCCCAAGTCGAGGCGTGACGTGAGTATGCACTTTGCGCTTGGCTTCTTTTGGATCATCTATGCCACCATACTTAAGTGCCAGCTTGCGTACATGCGGAGTCAGCCATACAACACTCAAAAAACTCAATGGAAGCCCGATCAGAAAATACGCTACCCAGTTCATTGCTTAACTGCCTTCTCAGTCACGCGAAAGCCGAGATATTTTCCGAGCATCAAGCGCGTTTGTGCATCAATAGCAGCCGTCGAGCCGAAACCGAGGCTCACGAGTGGCAGCAGAGCCCATTGGAGAAGCATCGCAATATTTTTGCGCCATGTGTACCGGTGTGGTCGCGGTGGGAGTGAGATGAGCGATATCCAAATCGTGATGCTCAAACCTATCATTGCAACCGTCATGATCTGACTAGCAACGATAGGAAGCTGATGGGCTAGGACTGTGTTTTTAAATGTAGGACTAAAGTACAAAGGCATCCAAGCTACAAAAGTAAGGATAAATGGAGTAGTCGCCCATGAGTAGTGCCCCTCTATAAGGCGCCAGGCCTGAATCCATCGCCGCCCAAGCGGTATCTCTGGATGCTGCATACTCTTAATGAGTACATATGGGATGTCAGAGGCGCCATATGCCCAACGTCGCAACTGTAAGTACTGATTACGATAGGTTGAAAGATACTTATGCGACAGCGTTGCATCCTGATAGATCGGCATAAAGAGAGGCTCCACGGTGTGCTCCCCATGATATCTGAAGAACGTCCGCCAATACTGATGACCATCCTCTACTGGTGATGTGACAGACCAAAAATCAGTATCAATAAGGGCCTGCAGTGACTGAGAGTGAGATGCGAAATTGCGTAAAAATGATGGTCGCATAGAGTTGATGATGACCCAAAATGAATTGCCAGTCGCAATCACACGCATAGGTGCTGGCGCGTCCCAGATATTGTTGTAAAACATCGGTATAGGCTGAAAAGATGCGTATTTGCCGTGCTCAGAAGTAACATAATTATATGTCAGAACAGAGAAATACTTCGGGTCTGGTCGATGGTCAGCATCAAGTGTTGTAACAAGCACATCACTTGGCTCAAGGCGCATTTCTTCGAGTCGCGGAAGGAGTGAGCGCATCGCGTACGTAATATTTGCACCCTTGCCTTTCAGCTCACCTACAATCCCATCGGGATGCTTGATGCAATAAAATCGCTCAAACTTAGCACTGAACTCCCTCTTCAAAACCGCAACACGCTCTTCATCAACTGCACCGCCTCGCTCTTCGTACGCGAGTACCACGATCATCTTACGTGCATCATAGGCAATCTGCGTGAGTGACTGTAACGTAGGTCGAAGTGTCTCTAGAGTTTCATTATATGTAGCAATTATTACAACGTGGTGTACATCGGAAGGCTTAATTCTTTTTTCGAGAAGCATATAGCCATCAAGTTTTTCTGCCTCTATTTCGTACTGAAGAACTTGCTCATGCAAGCGCCTTCCAAAACGTGTCACCGGCCAATACCACGGAACTTTAGCGCGTGTCTGTACGATGAGTGCATGCAACTCTTCCACTGATTGTTTGCCAGCTTCTAGTCGATCTAGCCTGTCTTGCCACCCAACTCTCATCGATACACCAAGACGATGATACCCGGCAATGAGCGCCGCCGACATACGAAATGACTTCAGCAACCAGTACAGGTCGAGTGCAATGATGAAGTAAGCAACAAAAAACGGCTGATAAATAGAGAGAATGATTGGTAAAACAAGCGTCGACCAGGTTAGAAATCCGGGCAGTATCTCCAGGAGTCGTACTGCAATATGAGGAGCTTTGACACCACTATCTGAGAGTGAGTTAGCGCGCGCCATGTGTCACCCCTGTATATAAGGCTATCATCTGCGTCGTAAAGAGACTGAAGCTCAAACCGGCGATCACGAGCATAATACTCGTAATACGACTTCGCCGATACGTTGCTTGAGCAAGAAAAACATTGAGAAGTGAGATCAACCATCCCGCTACAGGGAGGACATACAATGTCTGCCAACTCCCTAACTCATCAAAAGCCGTCAAGGTAGTGTACCGTACGGGTACCTGCACCGACATGGGGTGGATCTGCGCAACTGCAAATATCGTATTGCCTACATTGACTAGGAGTACGACTAGAAGCAAAACCATGAGCCAATTATTCTGGCCAATGCCGCCCTGATCAAAAATCTGCTGGGTTACCCTTCGCATATCTGTAGATAGTATACAGCTTTTACGGAGCTAGCTGTACTATTGCAGAGAAATAACAAGATCCCCTTCTATACCGCTATTCATGATTGTCGTACTCCAGATGCAATCCACTCTCTGTAAAGTACCTTACATCTGGAGCCGATGGGCGGATTCGAACCGCCGACCTCTGCTTTACGAAAGCATTGCT
>CAYMMM010000019.1:0-15684 GCA_964391595.1 uncultured Candidatus Saccharibacteria bacterium
GAGCAACATCGCCAAGATTCTGGTGAATTTCTGGAGATCCTGAATGCGATGCGGGCTGGTGACGTCCGCCGTAGTCATGCAGAAACTTTGATGGAACGGCAATATGCTGAGTTGGGCTACGGCACGGATGTCACCGAGCTGCACACAGTCAATGTCGACGTAGATCGACTGAATACAGCAAAGCTTGCTGAGCTGGAGAGCGAGTCGCGAGTGTTTACGGCAGTTACGACCGGCTCGGCGCAATATCTCGAAACATTACGTCGTTCATGTCTTGCGCAAGAAGAACTTGAGCTTAAGGTCGGCGCATTGGTGATGTGCATCCGCAATAGCCAGGATAAAAAATACGTTAATGGCTCGCTGGGTACTGTTGTAGGTTTTGATGAAGGCTCAAAGTGGCCAGAAGTACGACTACATAGCGGCAAGACGGTCGTAGTCGGACCTGACACTTGGGAGTTGCGAGACGGGAGTACTTTACGCGCGTCTTTGGCACAGATTCCATTGCGTCTCGCCTGGGCGATCACCGTGCACAAGAGTCAAGGCATGACCTTGGATGCGGCGCGCATAGATCTAAGAAGGGCATTTGTCGAAGGGATGGGGTATGTTGCTCTTTCGCGAGTACGGTCACTTGATGCGCTCAGTCTGACCGGGATCAACCAGATGGCTCTGAAAGTTAGTCCAGAGGCGCTTCGTATTGATAGTGACTTGCGCGCCGCATCCTCGCGAGCAATGGCAGCCTACGCAACGGACTAATGCGGCCTGTCAATAATGCTCATGCTACAATATGAACGATATGCAACGTATTCATCGGATACCGGGGCTCGTTTTCTGGCCATGCTCACTGGTAGTTCTTTTTTGCTGGTTATTTTTAGTCGCGTGGCTAGTGCTTTACTTCTTTGGTGTGGCAGATGTAGGGACTAATCCGCTTGAAGCAATCCCTCGCATGATGCGTGTTACTCACATGCTCTAGAAAAATAAACTTTACGCTCGTGCTTGTGACGTGAGCCTCTGCATCTGTACCATACAGACATGAAGCGAACGACCTCACTAGTCTGGGGCACGGTAGCATGGTTGGTTGGTTTGGGTTTTGCTGCAACCTATGATCTTCACGTACATCTGGCGCTGATTGTTGCTGCGCTGTTCATGGCAGGTATGGGTATTTTGAGGTTGAGGGGACGCATGAAACTTGTGGCGATACTATTACTGGGCTTCGTTCTTGGATTGGTGCGCGGTCACATGTATATTGCCGATCAACGCTGGTACGACGTGCAAGATATCGTCGGGCAACACGCTACCATTTCCGGACGTGTGTCGGATGAGCCTGGGTGGAGCAAAGAAGGATTTTTTGAATTTTATATGAGCGAATTGATCGTGGACGGACGAAATACTCCAGGTACGCTGAAGGTGAAGTCTCAGGTTGGTAATGTCCTTGAAGGTCAGCACGTAGAAGTAGTGGGGAAGGTTGGGAGAGCATTGGGTAGAGCACCGGCGCAAATTTGGTATGCAAAAGTTACGCTGCTCGATCACCATCAACCATATCCGATCAGATTTAAACAAATACTCAGCATGGGCCTTGCTTCTGCATTGTCGCGCGAACAAGCGGGCTTCGTTCGCGGTTTGCTCTTTGGGAGTCGATCCGGCATATCGTCTGCACTCGAGGCTGATTTACGTGTCGACGGCTTGTCTCACATCATAGCGGTATCAGGTTATAACCTGACCATCATAGTGGGCGCACTGACTATAATGGTGCGCCGCAAGTCGTTGAATACCTTGCTTATAGTCCTGACTGCAATCGGTCTCTATGTCATTATGACTGGTTTTGCAGCCTCTATACTGCGAGCTGCTCTGATGAGTGTGGTTCTACTGGTGTGTAGGTATACGCGTCGGAAAGTCGATTTGCCTGCAGCTCTCGCCGTGACGGTGTTCGCTATGACGACTTGGTCACCAAGATACCTCCTGCAAGACATAGGGTGGCAGCTGTCGGTATTGGCGCTCGTGGGGGTGTTGGTAGTTGCGCCCCGCATTGCTGCGCTTCGAGATCGGCAGATTTCTTCATGGAAGCAGATCGTACTCGATATCTTGATCGTATCTCTAGCTGCACATCTCGCGACCGCACCACTCATTGCCTACTACTTTGGTACATTCTCGCTGATTGCTCCAATTGCTAATCTGACTATATTGCCCGCTGTACCAGCTTTAATGTTCGCTGGATTGCTCGCAGCTACGTTTGGGGTGATCAATGCTGAGATTGCTTTTGCGCTGATGTGGCCATTACGCCAGGCTATCATGGTTATCGAACATATTATCAGTTGGTTTGCTCGTTGGCCGCTGGCTGAGCTCGTGCCTGGAGACGTGAGCATCGTAGGGGTGTGTTTATCGTATGCAGTCCTGGCATTATTTGCAGTACTCTATAGCGCAAAATCTCGCAATATCAGATCAAAAATGGTATAGTCTATCTCAAACACTTGCGGGAAAATGGATCTTTTTGCAGTAAGTAAGGTTCATATACCTCAGCATTAATTAAGCGCTTTCTTGTAGGAATAGGCTTCTCGGCAAGTGCTTGGAAAAAAATCGGAGAGGAGATAGTTATTTATGAGCGGACATAGTAAGTGGCATAGTATCAAGCACAAAAAAGGTGCTGCAGATGCGAAACGCGGAAAGATTTTCACGAAGCTCGGAAATGAGATTGCGATCGCAGCTCGAAACGGAGCTGATCCCGAGATGAACTTCCGTTTGCGCCTGGCAGTTACCAAAGCCAAGCAGGCAAATATGCCAGCTGCAAACATTGAGCGATCAATCGCTCGTGGGGCGGGCACTGCAGGTGGGGCTGCCCTTGAAGAGTTGACGTATGAAGGCTACGGCCCGGCTGGTATCGCAGTCATGGTGCAGGCTCTGACAGACAATCGTAATCGTACGGCTGCAGATGTGAAGACTGCCTTTTCGAAGCATGGCGGATCGCTGGGTGGTCAAGGAAGCGTTGCGTATATGTTCGAAACTAAGGGCGCGATCTATTGCAAGGATGAGGCTGACAAAGATGAACTTAGCTTAGTGGCCATCGAGGCTGGTGCGGCAGATATTGATGATTCGGGCGATCAGCTTGTGATCTATACAGCCCCACAAAATCTCGAGGCGGTGAAGTCAGCTATCGGAGAAGAAAATGTCGAATCAGCTGATGTCGAACAAATCGCGAGCCAGACAGTTGCGGTAGAGGATGAGCAGAAAGCTCGCACTATCATGCGCCTGATGGATGCCCTCGAAGAACTCGATGATGTGGCAAATGTGACTGCGAATTTTGACATCCCCGAAGATGTGCTTGAACGCATTTCTTCATAGCAGTTACGCTTGAAATTCTCAAAGATATTCATGATAATCAGGGCGTTCTATCCGCACCCTAAAACCCGAAAGTAGATCATGACTGCTCTACTCAGATTGATCACCCCTCAAGAACCGCTGCATGAACAACGGGGCTGGGTCGTACTGACGTACCAGCGACCGGGTCGCAAGCCTGCCTGTCGAGTCGGATATCAGATCCCATATCGACTCCTTTGCACGCTGGGTTCACGCATCGATCCCGAATCGGTCTGCCTCTACACCCGTAGCAGAGAAGTCTTCTGTATCAATCAAGCCTTCGTGAGAAAGGTAGCAACCCTGCCAGATAACGCATTGCCAGGCTGGGCTCATGAGCTCGAAAGGGACTGGGCATGCTTGGAGCGCCGTGGCCTGATCTGACCAGCGAGGAAGTTGTTGCTCAGTTCGTTGATTACCTCACGCTTTCGGAGCGTCAAGAGATTCTCGACCGAATTGGCATAACGGTCATCACCCCTCGCCCCCCCCGAATAGGAGGGGCGTTCTTTTATTGAAACCGCTATACTGACAACATGATTATTCTCGGCATAGATCCTGGCACTGCGACAACTGGCTTCGGCGTGATCGAAGTCGATGGGCATACACGTCGTGCGATTGATTATGGTGTGATTTCGACGGATAAGTCACTCGATCATGCCGAGCGCCTTGCGATACTCTACAAGGATCTGCGGCATATCCTAACCGCACACGCACCTACAATAGCGGGTGTCGAGAAGTTGTATTTCTCGACAAACGTCACTACGGCGATGAAAGTGGGGGAAGCGCGCGGTGTAGTTTTGCTGGCGTTGCAACAAGCTGGGGTAGAAATTCATGAATTTACACCCTTGCAGATCAAACAGGCTACTACAGGGTACGGTCAGGCGAAGAAGCCTCAAATGCAGCAAATGGTGCAGCGACTTTTAGGGCTTGATTCAATTCCAAAGCCGGACGATGCAGCTGACGCGCTGGCAATCGCACTCGCGGCAGCACATCGAAAACCATTACAAGCTCAATAAGAAGAGCACACTGGCAATCTCTGCCAGTGTGCTAATGGTCGGCTATGCGCGCCGAATCGATCTTGTGTACAGGTGATAGTGATGGTGCGCTGTGACGCTCTTCCGTCGATGCTTCATCGCGTATTGCTTGAGCTTCGATTCGAGCGCCTTGCTGGCGAGTTCACGACGCAAGCTGTCACGGTGGAAGGACTGAGAAAAAACGTGCTGGCGCATATGTCAGATGCTGCTCATTACTTTTTCCTGTACGGCTTGTGCTGCTCGAGCTAGAGCTCGTTGACGGAGGATGCGTCGGCGTTCGCGATCGCTCAAGCCGCCCCAAATACCGAATTTTTCTCCGTTGGCAAGCGCGTATTCGAGGCAGTCACCACGGACCTCACAGCCCTGACAGACAGCCTTGGCTTCTTTGGTGCTCGCCCCGCGTTCTGGGAAGAATAGATCGGGGTTTTGTCCTAGGCAGTTTGCAAGTAACTGCCAGGCATCGCCTGTATCATCAAATGAACTCATGGAGCTCCTAATCTCGTGTAGGTGCAGGAGGTACGATTGGTATATTTAGCCTACGCCGTAAGCGCTTTGATCTCAAGACTGCCGCTTTTGGCTCGCGTTCGGTATAATGGTAAGGATGTTAGCAATACTGCAGGGTGAGGTAGTGTTTCGAGGGGGCGAATCAATCGTCCTGATGGTTGGTGGTGTCGGCTATGAAGTGAGCGTCCCCGCGCGAGTATCTGCTGAGCTCGTAGAGGGTGAGCCAGTACTCCTTCATATAAGTGAGAATATTCGCGAAGACGCCTATGATCTTTTTGGCTATACGACCTATGAGGATAGGCAGCTTCATCAAAAGCTCATCAGTGTACAGGGAGTTGGTCCAAAGCTAGCGCACGCTATCGTGTCGCACTATGATGCGGCGAGTTTGCGGGAGGTAATTGATGCTGAAGATCTCGTGCGGCTCGGGAAAGTGAGTGGGGTGGGGAAGAAAACTGCTCAGAGAATCTTACTTGATCTGAAAGGTAAGCTCATCACCAACGATGCTCCAACAGTGCGTGCCCAAGCCAGCGACCCTGCTCTTTTGGCACTCCTGCAGCTTGGGTTTTTGCGCGAGCAAGCCGACCAGGCATTGCAGGACATAGACAGCAGCCTCGATACGGGCGAGCGAGTGCGACAAGCTCTGAAGGGTCTTGGTAGGTGATGTAATGATTGAACGACCGCAAGAAAGTGATCCAAAACTCTCGCGTGACCGTGATATTGCTCCTCAAGTGAGCGATGTGGATGAACTCCAGCTCGAAGAGACTCTGCGTCCTCGAACCTTTGATCAGTATGTTGGGCAGCGCCAAGCCATCGATTCTCTCAAGGTGGCGATCGCGGCGGCAAAACAACGTGCCGAGGCGCTTGACCACGTCCTGCTCTACGGCCCTCCCGGTCTCGGTAAAACTACGCTTGCTCATATCGTTGCGCACGAGATGGGTGCCCAACTCAAGATCACGTCTGGCCCGGCGATTGAGCGTGCCGGAGATCTGGCTAGTCTTCTAACTAACCTTAATGCTGGCGACATCTTGTTCATCGATGAAATCCATCGGCTGGGTCGCACTGTTGAGGAGATTCTCTACCCGGCGATGGAAGATTTTGCGATTGATATCATGCTCGGCAAAGGTCCAGCGGCTCAGTCGCTACGGCTCGATCTGCCACGTATTACTATCATCGGCGCCACGACCCGTTACGGTGCTCTGTCGAGTCCACTCCGTGATCGCTTTGGCTTGATACATCGGCTTGAGTTTTACACGCCGGCAGAAGTAGCACAAATCCTCAAGAGGTCATCAGGTTTACTCAAGATCCAGATAGATAGCCCTTCACTCGAAAAGCTTGCAGCTCGCTCGCGTCTGACACCCCGCATCGCGAACCGCCTGATCAAGCGGGTGCGAGATTACGCAGAAGTACACAATGCTGGCCTGGTGAATGACCAGACGCTGGAGGCTGCCCTAGCGCTGCTTGAGATCGACGCACTTGGTCTGGATAGTTCAGATCGGCGACTGCTTATTACGCTTATTGATCACTACGAGGGTGGGCCAGCCGGTGTTGCTGCTCTTGCCGCCGCTTTGTCAGAAGAGCAACAAACGATCGAAGATGTCATCGAGCCTTATTTGATTCAAATTGGCCTTTTGAAGCGCACGACTCGTGGCCGTATGGTTAGTGACCGCGCGTGGCAACATGTTGGCCGGGCTCAAAAGAAAGATCCACACAATACACAGTCCTCGCTTGATCTAAAAGAATAGCGTACAATAACGCCATGTCACATATGTTTCCAGGTCAAGATGATCGTGAAATCGTCCAGCGGGTCATATACAAGCATCTTTTCTCAGTGTTGCCTTTTTTGCTCGTGGCGTTTCTCATATTTTTCATCGGTTTATTCTTAGTCTATGCAGGCGCGGCTGATATTATCACATTGCCACAGTCGACGATAAAAGGATTAGCAGCAGATTCGTTCAAGCCTCCTTATGCACTGATTGGTGTATTCTTGGTCGGTATAGCGGTGTTTCTTTGGCTCGCCAGCATGTATGTTTGGCGGCAAAATCAAATGATTCTGACCGATGAGAATGTAGTCGATGTCGATCAGCGGGGGGTATTTCAGAAGCAAATCTCTACCTTGCGTCTCAGTCGCGTCCAAGACATATCCGTGCAAGTGAAGGGCCCTATGCAAACAATTTTTCATTACGGGACGATAAGCATTCAGACCGCTGGTGAAAAAGATCTCTTTGAGTTTGACTATGTTCCGGATCCTTATGAGGTCAAGGCATATATGGTGGATCTCTTTGAGAAATTTGTTGAGAAGAAGCCCGCGGAAGGCGATGGGCTCAAGCAGCGCGCGCTTAATTCGAATGAAACAGACGAAGAATAATTTTTAAAGCGCTTGTGCTTACGAATATGCAGGCATATAATTTAGCTTGTATTCATACGTCATCATCTAAATGGGAGAGAACTCTTAAGCTATGCTAACAGCACTCCGTAAGAACAAGGGTTTTACATTGCTCGAACTCTTGATCGTCATCGTCATCATCGGTATTTTAATCGCATTGGTTCTACCGAACCTAATCTCTGGACCAGCTCGTGCTCGCGACAGCAAGCGTAAGACTGATCTTCGCGACATTCGCAATGGTCTTGAGTCGTACTACAACGATAACTCCAGCTATCCAAGCGGACTCGCTACCTTGACGACCGGCTCTACTCCGTACGTTAAGGCGCTGGCAAAGGATCCAAAGAGTGGCGCTGATTACACCTACACACCATCACCAGCTGGTGGCCCGACCTACTCAAGCTACACATTGCAAGCAACGCTTGAGAACAAGAACGACAAGGATATCAAGTCAGGTACTACTGACACATATGAGGTCACAAACGCGCAGTAGCGCAGACTCGTACACACACTTGAGGCGCTTTCGGGCGCCTTTTGTGTGTCGTATTTGATCCAGAATGAACGAAAGCTTGCTACAATGAAAAGATAAGCATAGGTATTTTAAACTTGCATCAATTTTCAAGGTAGATATGCGACTTCCATTGGTAGATAAGCGTCAGGCGGTTTTTGGTCTCGATATTGGGTACAAAGAGGCCAAGTTTGTGCAACTAAAAACCACCAACCACGGATACCGACTAGTAGGTATGGGGGCAGCAGCACTGGCTGACGGAATGGTTATAGATGGTGTCATCGCTGAGCCAGAAGAACTCGCCAAGCTCCTTGCAGCTGGCCTGCATGACGCAGCACATGGCAGGATTCATGCCAGGTCAGCGGTAATCGGTCTTCCACAGGCACAGCTTTTTTCGCGTATCATTACTATTCCAGCAGTTGAGGAAAATAAGCTCGCCGATGCAGTGCTCTGGGAGGCGCAACAATATATACCGATGCCCGTAAATGATCTCTATACCGATCATCAGATCGTTGAACGACGAAAAGATGAGTCAGGTGTGGTGCATGAGTTTGAGGTGCTCCTAGTTGCTGCCCCTCGATCGATCGTTGATAGTTATTTAAAGTTCTGCGAGCTTGCCCATATCACTCCACGATCTATGGAAATGAGCTTGATGGCAAACATCCGTGCTCTTCGCCCTTCTGTAGAAGGTGGAGCAGCTCTGCTGATCGATGCTGGGTCAGTCGCTACGGACATGGCAGTTGTTACAGACACTATCCGCGTGACTACTACGATAAACATCGGGGGAGAGACCTTTACCAACGCGATTGCAACGGCTCTCAAAGTTACCTTCCACGAAGCAGAGGAGATGAAAATAAAATTTGGGATTACAAAATCGGATCTGCAGCCAAAGATTCAGACTGCTATTGCGCCACATCTCAAAAAAATCCTCCAGGAGATCTCGAAGCTTATAAAATACTATGAAGAGCGGACGCGCGGTACCACAAGGTCCACGGTCAAGCAGATAGTCATGACCGGCGGGAATTCTCGTATGCCCGGCTTAGCGCACATGATTTCGCACACCACCAATCTCCCCGTCGATATATCTGCAGGTTGGGATAGACAGCATACTGTTGGTGTTGAAAAATTACCCAAAAATCTTGGGCCAATATACAACACCGCCTACGGCCTTGCTTGCAGAGGGTGGTCGTAATGATTGATCTACTGCCGCCAAGGATAAAAAATCACAAGTACTATGCCACGCTTAATCGCCGGGTGGTTATCCTGATTCAGGCTGCATTGGCTCTTGCGATCTTGTGTGCGCTGATATTTGGCGCAAGTTGGTTTTTCTTGCATAGACAATCTGAGCAGGCCCAGCAGGAACTTGAGGCAGCAAAGCAGAAGTCAGCCACATTTCGTTCGATCGAAACTGATGCAAAAGCGTTGGCCGATCGCCTTACCAGTATTGAGTCGGTACAAAACCAGCAAGCGCATTATACGAACCTGCTTCGCGATCTCACGAATACCTTGCCGGCGGGCGTCTATATTTATTCACTACAAGTCAGTGCATCAAACCCACCGACCATGCAGATAACTGCCTATGCCGAGACAAGCGAGGCGGCTGCGGCTTTCAAGCAGGCACTCGAGGCTTCACCACGTTTCAGCGCTGCTGCATTGTCGGGCATAGATGTCGACAAGGACCCCTATTCTGGACAGCAAACCAACCGCATCAATCTCCAAGTTGGCTTGAAGCCGGGAGCCCTGCAATGATTAAGTTTAAGTCTTCTCAGGCACTTTTCTATGTTTTAGTTGGCCTACTGGCTCTCATACTTGTCGGAGGTGGATACGCGTATGTCTGGGCGCATGAGCTTCTGGTGTCACAGAGGCAATCTATTGCGAAGGATCGTTTAGAGGTTATCGATGAGCAGAAGCGCACCGAGCAGCTAGTGACGTTGAGCCGTCGATACAATGAAGCGAAGGCGAAGCTTGATGACATCAACCGAGCCTTGCCGAGGGATTCACAACAAACTGAGATCCTGCTTTCGATTCAGTCTGCAGCAAGCGAAGCGGGCGTGAGCTTACCGAGCATTCAGTTTACTGGTCAAGCACAATTGGCGAACCCACAGTTGAATCAGGCTACCTTGGCTCAGGGATTTTATGTAGTTCCTATCAGTCTGAAGTTGAGCGGTAGCTATGATCAATTGCAATCATTTCTAGACAAGCTCGAACACCTGAGTCGCTATAATTCTGTAACTACGTTGACTTTGACAAAAACCTTGGCTGACAAGAACCGGCTCGAGGTAGCGATGACACTTAATGCGTATCTCAAACCATAGGAAAGTCGAAATATGAAACTCACCCTTGATGGAAATGTCGGCGCGTTATTCAAGAAGCTACTCGGACAAATGCACGTCTTGCTCGTTGTCTGTTTCTGTCTGATATTGGCTTACACGCTCTACTTCGCCGTCAATTTGTTTTACGCCAAAGAAGACCTTGATGTGATTGCGAACCAGCAGGCCACCAGCGAACGAAGTAAACAAATCAGATTTAACGACAAGACGCTTAAGTCACTAGACCAACTCTTGCCGAGCCAAGATACCGTGAAGGTACCAGTCGGCGGCCGAACCGATCCATTTTCGCTGTAGTCCCAAAGATCAGAATGAGCTTGTGAGTTGATAGAGGGGACCGATGACAGAAATAATGATAAACCCTACGAGAGTACCCATGACTATGAGCATGATTGGCTCAATGATACTCGAGAGGTTCGCTACCAGTGAACTGACTTCTTTGTCATAAAAGTTCGCGAGCTTAGTAAGGATCTTTTCTAGCTCCCCAGTCTCTTCACCGACAGCAATCATTTCAGAGACTATAGAGGGAAAGACTTTACTTAAGCCCAGTGAGTGAGCGAGTGTCGAACCATTTTTTACATCCTTACTAGCGCGACGAATGTCGTCACGAATAACGATATTTGTGATCGAGTCACCGACCACTTGCAGTGCTTCGAGTACCGGTATGCCAGCTCCCAGGAGTGCCCCTAGCGTTCGGGCAAAACGAGCGAGGTTGATCTTCTGCGTGATGGTTGAGAGCACAGGGATGCGTAGCTGCAAGGCGTGCAGCTGCTTCTTTGCTTTCTCACTTGAGCGGACGTATCGGAAGGCGATAATGAGTGCAGCAATGATTCCGAGTGTGATGTAGAGGCCGTATTCTTGCGATACCTTTGAAGCTGCAAGGAGTAATTTGGTATTCCATGGTAGCTCGGTATTGATCTGATCAAAGACGGTGACAAGCTGAGGTACGACGACGGTCATGATGAAGCCAAAGGCAAATATCATTACACAAAAGATAAGACCCGGGTAGACCATCGCGCCTCGGACTTTACTGACGAGCTCAGCGTCCTTTTCCATTTGATCAGCGAGTCGTTCGAGCACTTGGTCGAGAATGCCGCCGATCTCACCGGCGTGAACCATGGAGACGTAGATTGGGCTAAAGATTTTTGGATACCTACCGAGGCTTTGTGAGAGTGTTTTTCCTCCCTCGACGTCCTTGCTTATCCTCGTAAGTGCATGTTTAAGTGTGGGGTTTTCTGTTTGGGTTTTGAGGACATTGATTGCGCGAACGATTGGTATGCCAGCTGAAATCATCGTGGCGAATTGTCGACTGAAGAGTACCTTTTCGCGCATTGGTACCGTGCGATTTGGCATGATGCTTCTGGTGCTCAAGAGGTTTTTGCCTTTACCGTGAGCATCAATGGTAATCGGTGTAAGCTCTTTGGCGAAGAGTGCGTCGGCAGCTGCCTTACGAGACTCAGCTTCAAGCTCGCCTTCTAGGATGACGCCACCGTGGTTTCGAGCCTTATAGTGAAATTTTCCCATTACAGCATAGCCTTAATGATCATTAATCACGTGTTACGCGCATAATTTCTTCGATCGTGGTGAGCCCCTGTAGAGCTTTGGCAAAGCCATCTTCGTGCATGGTGCGCATGCCCTGGGTGACAGCCTGCTTCTGGATCTCCGCAGAGGTAGCTTTGCTCGTGATGAGATGAGCTATCTCTGGAGTAATGTCGAGTACTTCATAGATGCCCATACGCCCCGAATAGCCTGTCATGTCACATTGCGCACAGCCAACTGCTCGGTAGAGTGTGACTTTCTCGACTTTTTGGGAGACATCGGGCTGGCTTGTGACCGCTTGCGATACTGGGCTGACTGGAGCTGGCACTTGAGTTGCAGGAGTTGGTTGAGGGGCAGCTGTTTGCGAGGGGGTTGATTCTTGGAGGATCGGCATGACAGGCGCGAAATCGTCCTCAAATGGATCGACTGCGTTTGTCGAAGGCCCGCTCGATGGACGGTTTACAATACTTGGATCTGAGGCGATTTTGTCGAGGATGCTACTGCGTTGCAGATTGAGATCGGCTGGTACAGGGATGACCTTGCGAGTGTCGCTGGTGCTATTGATGCGCGAGCCAGTTACAGATGGTTCAACGAGCGGTTTTTGTGCTGGAGCTTGGCTAGTCATTGGAGCTTTGCTGTTGATCGCTTGGTGAGCTGACTGACTAGGTGCATCGGTCTGCACGGCAGGAGACTGCATGAGCTGAGCGATATCAGGGATGCGAGATACTTCATCCGGAGTTGCTGCAAAACTATCCTGCAGTTCTTTCAGCAAAGGCCCAGTTGCTTCGTATGCCTCGCGGCAATGAGTGCAAAGTTTGCGGACCAGACGCTGGGCGACAACCGTATTGACGGTAGTAGAGATGAGAAAAGGCTCGATCTTCATGTCGAGAAGTCGTGGTAAGGTCGTCGCAGCGTTGTTGGTATGCAGAGTCGAGAGGACAACATGCCCTGTCAGTGCTGCTTGGACCGCGAGGTTAGCGGTCTCAGAGTCTCGGATCTCACCGACCATGATGATGTTTGGGTCTTGTCGTAGCAAGGCGCGCAAACCATTAGCAAAGGTCATGCCAGCTTGAGCATTGACTTGGGTTTGGTTAACTCCAGCCACACGGTATTCGACCGGGTCTTCGATAGTACTTATATTGACGCCTGGTGTGTTGAGTTGAGTAAGGATTGAGTAGAGTGTAGTAGATTTACCGGCACCAGTTGGTCCGGTGACCAAAATCATCCCGTGTGGTTGCTTCATTGCGGTGTTCAGTGAGTTTAGCGCCTGTCCAGCAAAGCCTAGCTCATCAAGAGTGGCTGCCTTGGTCGTCTCATCCAGAAGGCGCATGACGACCTTTTCTCCTTCCATAACGGGGAGCGTCGAGACACGTACGGCGATCGTCTTTGAGCCAATAACAGCCTTAAAACGGCCGTCTTGCGGCAGTCGATGTTCGTCTATCTTGAGGTTTGCCATGATTTTTATTCGGCTCACCACTGCTGGCAAGAGCTGCTTGGGCAAGGTCATAGATTCTTTGAGTACGCCGTCAATACGACTACGTATCTGGACGATATTCTCGCGTGGCTCGATATGAATGTCGGAAGCCCGGCTTTTAAGCGCTGATTCCAGAATGATATTGACCGTCTTGGCGATCGGCGCGTCGTTTGTAAGCTCGTCGGCTGAGATGTTCGAGCTCGCCGCCGCTTTGTTTGTCGACGCGTTGTCTGTCGCACTATCCTTAATAGCTTGGCTGATCTCAGTATCGAGGCCGGATCGATACTGATCCAGAAGCGTCATGATGTCGCTGGTTGTTGCGACGTTGATCTGTACTCCGCCACCACCGAGCTGTTTTTCGATTACGTCGATTGCCTGAATGTCCTCGGGGTCGGCCATCGCGAGCTGCCACTTCGTGTTTTTTTGCCCAAAGAGGATGGCTTGGTAGCGCTTGGCTATACGCTCAGGGATCTTGATGAGTATGTCTCGAGGTACCTTCACATTTGTAAGGTTCACATACGGCAAACCGAGGCTAGCCGCATATTGCGTGACGAGCTCGCGTTCGCTAATCATCCGTCTCTGGATAAGGACACGATCCAGTGGCTCGCCGGTCTGTGAAGAGATCGTTTCGGCTTGCTTGATGAGATCGGCAGAGAGCTTGCCGCTCTTTGTCAGTAATGTTTTGAGGGAGTCAGCTGAGATGCGCATATTCAGGTTCTATTTTAGCATAAGCGAGATCTGGTTGAGTAAGAAAAAACCGACCTGAGTGTTCAGGTCGGAAGGGGTGCCTAGTCGATCTTGACCTTCGGACTGTGGGCGCTTATCCAGCTGGATAGAACTGTGATCACAGCAGAGACGAGAAGGATCGCGATCACGCCACAGACAATCGAACCGATGAAGATGAAGGCGTCCCAGAGTGACCGCGCGGGGTGAGTGACGAGAGCAGCGCCCATCGTGTAGATAATAATCCCTATGCCTGCGATCATTGCGCAAAATATGGCGAGCATGATTGCTGTGAATAGTAGACACATTGGGAGGAGGAAAAGCCAATATTCGTAGAGGTTCCGGATTACCAGCTTTTCATTCCAGATCTTGTGCCATTTTGCGACGATCCGATAGTGCCATGAGCTCTTCTTGATGTGAGCCATGCGCTCGAGCAACATAAGGTACCTCCTGTAGAGAACGGATGTGCGGATTATAGCGAATGTTTACCCTGTGATCAATGTCTCGGGGCGCGCGAAACTGCATACGCTTTACTTTCGGTTTTTCAGCTGTGTATCATGTTTCTAACAGATTATTTTCAACTATGAGGGGGATGAGCTGATGAAACGTTTAGCAATTCTTATACATCTTGCGCTTATTATATTAATGCCACTGCATGTGATCGCATCGAGTAGTGAGGCGTTGGTCATTCGGGCAGTATATGTCGGCAGTGCGACCGATGCGGCTGATGAGTATATCGTGCTTCACAACAATGGCGCCAATGATATTGATTTGGAGGGCTTGGAGGTCGAATATAAATCAGCGAGCGGGAAGAGCTGGACTCGCAAAGCTGTCGTTGCTGATGCGCGTGTGCTCGGTGCTCGTGCAGACGTGACGCTTGCCACTAAGCGTACACATGACCTCGAACTCAGTGAAGGATTTGCTCAGGCAGGTGGAAATGTACGCATCGTATTACATGATGCCGTACTCGACCAGTTAGCTTGGGGAGCAGGTGATAGCCCTGAAGCAGGAGCAGCTTCATCATCGAAGCCTGGGTACTCACTGGAGCGTAGTTGCGATGAATCGAGCGGTGTTTGCACAGATACCGATAACAACGCCCATGATTTTACAGAGAAGCTGATTGATGCTACTGCCAGCACTCAAGGTCAAGGACAGACGGCCAATCCTGGACTGGGCGGGAATACCGATGACAGCGTAGCTCACGAAGAGTATGCCATTGAAATTACCGAACTTCTCCCGGATCCTACGACTCCACAGACTGATGCGAAGGATGAGTTTATAGAAATCTATAACGCTGGAACGTCAATGGCGAACCTAGTCGGATGGAGACTCTCGGATGGCAAACACTCCTACAGCCTTGATGCCGTAAGTCTCGCCCCTGGTGCGTATGTGGCGGTATATGCAAAAGATTCTAAGCTCTCCCTGAATAATGATGGTGATCAAGTGTTGCTTCTGCGTCCGAGTGGTGAGACAGAGTTCATCTCTCCAAACTATGGGAAAGCAAAGTCTGGTATAGCCTTTGGTGCTACCTCGGACGGCTGGGGGTGGCTAACGGCGCCTACTCCAGGGGCGGGGAATAGCGGGTTATCACAGACAGCAAATGGCGATGAGGGGAGCGCGAAGTCAAAAACAACAAAGACAGCTAAGGCTACATCAGCAAAAGCATCATCGAAATCTACAAATGCCAAGACTGGGAACCTTGCTAAAGCTAGCCAGAATACAGAGAATACGAACGATGGAGTGGCAGAAGATCGCCCGACTATTCCTTGGGCTTGGATACTAGCCGGATTAGGCTCTCTTACGGTAGGATATGGTGCATATGAGTACAGACCAGAAATTCTCAGTTTCTTCAC
>CAYMMM010000020.1:0-14457 GCA_964391595.1 uncultured Candidatus Saccharibacteria bacterium
CACGACCTCCGGGACCACAACCCGGCGCTCTAACCAACTGAGCTACACCCACCATATCTGGTGAACAGCTTGGAATTATACCATAGATTGTCAAAGATGGCGCCCCCGGAAGATTATCGCTTACGATATAATGTTCACTCCTCGAAAAATACTCAAGCTAGCTTGTTATTTTTCTGCGGGGCTCCATTAGCGAACCTACGGTTCTCATCCTCTCGGTACGAGTACTTTTATCTCACCACTTGCAGTGGTGTGCTAAAACTATGGCGCCCCCGGAAGGATTCGAACCTTCGACCTTGAGCTTAGAAGTCTCCTGCTCTATCCAACTGAGCTACAGGGGCGTACCAATGCACTGTATTCTACTGTATTTTCTTATAAAACTCGAGTAAAGCGTCGTTGTAATTGACAGAACTCTGAGCGCCTTTATTCTGACATGTCGAGTACGTGCCTTTCGTCGGACCATTCAATATCTCATATGAGATGTCGATGCCATCCACGTAAGCACTGCATTTCTCGGGTGCGATGGTGTGCGAGGTGGTAGCTGGTTGTGTGATGAGGCGCTGGAGCTCGGCTGTTTGGCTTACTGACATTGATGGGTGGCGAATGACCGTTTCATCTAGATTGTGCGTGAGGGTGATCGAGCCATCATCATAGTAGGTTGTGATAGGGCATCCGATCGGTGACTGCCCACATCCGCCTTGTGCGCGTACGATGAGGATCGCCTGACCGTTGATCTTGGCGCTGAAGAGGCTAGGATGTTCGAGCCAGTACCAGGTGCAAAATGCCAAGCCAGCGAGTAGCAAGAGGATAGTGACTATCTTTGCAAATATGTGTCGCCGCGGCTTCACGATCCATTTACCTGTCGGTCTAGGTAGAGCACCCAGCCAGTTATGGGAATGATAACGAGCCAATATACGCCCCATAGAGCAGATAGGGCAATCAGTACGGAAGTGACGGCGATGATAATCCGACGATCCTTTGCGCCCTTAGCCTTTAGGGCAAGGCTTGAGCAAAAAAGTCCGAGTGCGCCAAAGAAGGCGAGAAAAGTGCCAGCTATAGCTTCACCAGCGCTACCGAGGTCTGATGGTGGCATTTGTGATTGATAGAGTAGCCAAAGGCCAAAGCCAAGCTGTAATCCGGTGAGGATTATGAGTAAAAAGACAAAGTAGCGCGTAAGTTTTGGCATGAAAGTATGGAGCGGGTAGAGGGAATCAAACCCTCATCGCCTGCTTGGAAGGCAGGAATAATAATCTTTATACCATACCCGCAGAGTACGCTATAACAGATGTATTCTACCACCAAAGTATGGAATGTGAAAGGGGATTGACCCTGGCCAGAGGATCTAGTATAACTGCTGAGGCATTCGCAAACCAAAGGAACACGATGCAGCACCTCCTTGACCGAACGACCGAAGTCGTGACGACACTCATGCATTATGACATCGAACGGTGTCGCGTGCAGAGCTTCTGCCCTCACCACATAGTCTTGCTCTGTGGTGATCCGCGCGAGCAAGCAGGCTGGTGCGCTACTTGCGGCGCGCCTACTAGCACCTGGCAGCGCTATCCGCAGACCACATACATCGAGATCCCAGTCTCAGATGCCTTTGTCCGGCGCATAGCAGATCGTCCTGTCGCGGTGCCCACACTCAAGGAATTTGTCGATATCGTGCAGGGGTATCTACAGACACTCTCGGCAGACATGGATCGCGAGACGATTGATTTCTTGAGGCATGTGCTCGAGGAGCTTGGCATCGAGCATCATTTCGTGACACTCGAAGCGCAGGTCCGGCGCCTCGAGCACGCACAACCTTCACCACCATCTTCGTGATGGTGGTTTTCTTGTTTACAAAACTGCCCTTACCGCAGCATAATAAATCTATGCAAACACTTTTTTCACTCATTGATGGCGGGTCGGATCGAATCGGTGGTATTTTGGCGACATTTTTTGTGTTACTAATCTTTCTTATCCTAGTAGTCACGATTGGGCTATTTGTCTTTTGGTTAGCTATGCTCGTAGATGCGTCTCGTCGAGAGGTCTGGCCGTCGCAAGATATGAAAGTCATAGTCATCAGCGTACTCGCTGTCAGTCTCTTTATGCAGCTGTGGTGGGTTACTGCTCTCGTGTACTACTTTGCCATCAAGCGGCCGCTCGATGCAGGTAAGGCAGTGAGTTTCTTTACGGCCAATCCTCCTGCACCACCAGTGCAAGAAGCTGAAACAGCCAAGCCAAAGCGAACGGTGTCAAAAAAGAAGACTCCGAAAAAATCCACTAAATAAGAGATCGTTCGCGGAGTCTATATGACGTAGGCTACTGCAGCTTGCCTACGACTGGGAGGCTACCGAGCACGCGTGTGCCGTGTGGTGAGTCTCCGATGACATCACTCATATCCGCGCCGCAGTATGCTTGTCCATCGGACGAAGTGTGCTGACCGTTCTTCCATTCACGCTCTCCTGACACATCATAGACAGTGCCATTGACGGCGACCCAGCACTTAGAGCCGCTCTTGCCATTGTTCTTGGCAAGGTCACTGGTCGATATTGCTGTACTTGAACTACTTGTCGAGTTGGTTGTGCTGGAAGAAGTGGATGCATTTGACGATTCACTAGTATTTGAGCCGGTGCTTGTGGAGCTAGATGTACTTGAATTGCTTGGCTGTGAGGTGAAAAACCATACTGCCGCACCCACAATGATAAGTCCGCCAATGATGAAGGGGAGTGATTTTTTCATAATGCCTTTCTTTACGTAACGCTATATATAGCTAGTATATCGTAGAAGTCTGAAAAGTGCCTGATAGCAGCATTGGCTAGCGCCACGTCGGTATAAGCGAGCGGATGTACGTGAAGAGCAGGTTGCTCGCAGTGCCGTAGGTGAAGGGGAAGACCATGCAAAATCCAAGAAGTATCGCTGTGGCGCAGTATTGCTGCACGCGAAGCGACTGCTTGTCGAGCGCATACCCAGTACAGAGGATCGCAAAGCCCAGTGGAATGAAATAGTGATACAGAAACATGACACGCGTGATGGCGGCGAAGGGAAGCCAGCTGGCAAAGAAGCCAAATAAGACGAGCCGTGTGCCAAAGCTCTGTGCTTTCGATACCTTGCGGCGCACGAGTGTGACGACCAGGGCAATCACCCCGCAAGTCGATCCCCACCACACGATAGGATTTCCGAAGAGCCATATTTGGTTTTCGTTGAGCACCCAGTATGCGATCGGGCGCTGCATGATCGGCCAGGTGTACCAGTGACTGCCATACGGGTGGCCGGCAGTGAGGCGTTGATTGGCGGCAAACATTTGATAGTTTAGCTCGAGAAATTTCTGCGGCAGATTGAGCGGCTTGATCGTGTCATCGGCTTCATATTGACTACCGTGTAGGGTCTTTTGAAACGCTGGTGTGTGGAAGGCGTCGCCATCGCCGGTCTTCGTGAGTAAGCTAAAATGGATCACAAAGCTGCTGAAATATACCAAGAAACTTACGCTGAGCAGTACGAAGATTCTCTTGATGAGCGTCATGAAGCGGGGTGCGGTCGTGACCTCTACGAAGAGTATGAGCGCGAGGAAGATCAGCCCGGTCCATTTGACACTCACAGACGCACCTGCGAGAAGTGCTGTAAGTATCAACCAGTGACGCTTATGTGAGCGGCGCCAGGCGAGCCACGCAGCAAGACTTGCGAAGCCAAAGAGGATGAGAAAGCTATCGATCAAGATAAAGCGTCCTTGCGTGATGAGGCCGTTCTCGAGCAATACCGCGAGGCCGAGTAGGAGGGCTGTGCGCTGTTTGAGCTTGAGCTCGCGACCTAGTAGGTAGAAAATAGCAGGTAGTAAAGCGCTAGCTAGGCTTGGTAGAAAACGTAAGAAAAGATACCCATCGTCGTTGTAGGTCGTGCCGATCGTGGCGAAGGATTGAGTCGGGTTGAAGCCAAAGAACCAGACAAAGCCAGCTATTAGGAGCTTGCCGAGAGGGGGATGGATGTCGAAGAAGTAGCTGTGCGTGTAGTATGCGCTGGCGAATTTACCGAAGTAGACTTCGTCGAAGACTGCTTGGTTTGGGTAGCCGAAGAGCCAAAAACGTGACACAAAACCTAATATCACGAGTGCGAGTAGTGAAGCTCGTCGCGGATGTGCCTTGACCCATGTCATGACAGGTCGGCTGGCTGACTGGGCTCGCTGTATGTGTGGGGTGAGCCAGGCTGGTATGCGCATACTTTGTATCCTAGCAAGAAAATGTGACCGGAGCGAATCATAGTTGTCTTGACCCATGCCTGATGAGGAGTATGATGTTGCTAAGGGTGTCCCATGACATCAGAACCTACCCGCTATGAGAGGAGCAGCATGCTCAAAGTGTCAACTCGACGAGCGATCAGCGCCAGAGCGCTGGTCGATGTCAACAAGGCAAGAGTCAGTCTGGGGGGTGCTCCGCTACGGAGTCTGCCCGTCGCGACGCCGAGCGCCACTGACGACTGCGTGGTTCAGCGTGCACTGCGTGAGCTCGCACCTGACTGCGAGGTTCATCGTGAGAAGGTGGTCTTCGCAACTCACGAACAAGCCACGCGGGTCTGTCGCGCATGGTGGAAGGGTGTCACTGACATCGTGCTGGACGATTGCACGGTCACCCTGCCAGCATCCATCAAGGACTTCATCGGGCACTTCGATTCGCTCGGACTGCCCGAGATGATCGACCCTCAGACATTCGCCACTACCACGCAACCCGCTGACGGGGACAAGAACGTGAACTGGATGAAGGCGCGTGAGTGGATGATCTCGAATGGGTTGCTCTCGGCTGACGAACCCATCACGACCGCCGTTACCGATGCGATGATCCAGGAAGAGATCCTGGACGCAGAAGTTCCTGAGCTGGTCGCCGTCTAGCGCAAGCTGCTCACCAAGATGTGTCATGGGTGTTCCCCAGCCGCTCATGTCACGTGCCCGCCTCTCTCCCCGGGAGGCGGGCATATATTTTGCTTATGGTGTGCACGGGTCAGGTAAGTCGTTACAATAGTACTCAGGCGGCCAGAGTGGTCGCATTCGTTCTTTTATAACTCGAGATGCTTTAGGAAAGGAGCATCATGGGCGATACGCTCGAAGGAGTTGGTAATGAGATCAAGCCCGGGGTCGTTGAGGCCATTCTCGAAGAGCTCGATCGACGTGGTACACGTGAGCTGATCGTGCTTTTCAGCTTGGGAAGCCAGACCGATCACCTGATCAAGATGCGCGTCGGCGCGCTCGGGGTGTACGTGGTCATGGCTGATCCGCACACTGTGCAGCAGCCACACATCCACAAGCTTCAGGATGCAGGCATCGACGTGAAGGGCATCATCCTGTCGGGTGGACCCGCATCGGTGCATACCAGAGATGATGGTGTGTACTTCGATGCACGGATTTTCAATATGAGTATTCCGGTCTTCGGAATCTGCCTCGGCTTTCAACTTTGGGCTCAGCATGCTGGCTACCTCGTCGAGCCGGCGAGCATGCCAGAATTTGGCAGGCACAGTCTGGAATTCTACATGGGTTCGTCGGCAGCTACCGCGATGCTCTTCGCGGCCGTTCCGGTTGGCTCGCAGGTCGTGCAGAGTCACCATGATCATGTGGTGGGCGGCGAGGATCTGCAGATTCTCGCCAGCACGGACAACACTCCGGTCGCGGCTGCGCGATACGAAAATCTCTGGGGCGTGCAATTCCACCCCGAGGTCACTGAGACCGATCATGGTCGTCAGATGCTGAAGAATGTCTGCGAAAACATCTTCGGTATGCGCGACTTCTTCAAGGCGCGTGACGTCTCCGAGACAAAGATCACAGAGCTGCGTGAACAACTTGGTAACAAGCGTGCGGTGATCGCATTCTCTGGTGGAACTGACTCCACGGTTTCACTCGAGCTCCTCAGTCGCGCTGTCGATTTCCAGCCGGGTCGTATTCGCGCGGTGTACATCGAGGGCATCGATCGAGCAGATGACGAGCGCCGAGCACGCGAGTACTGCGCGGCTCGTCCGTGGATCGAGCTCGTCGTTATCAGCGCTCGCGAGCAGTACCTCGAGGCGCTTGAGGGCTTGACCGATATGCGCGAGAAGCGAAAGGCGATGCGCGGGGTGTATCTGCCGATTCTGCTCGAGCAGTGTCGTGACTTCGGTGCGACATACATCGTGCAGGGGACGCTCTACACCGACATCAGCGAGAGTGGCGGTGGTGCGCAGTCTGGCGCTCGCAAGGCGCAGATCAAGCTGCATCACAATGTGAACCTGGATTTCGAGGAAATTCAGGAGCTGACGCCACTGGACGATCAGGTGAAGGACACCGTTCGAGCGATGGGTGAGGCGCTGGGTGTGCCGGCAGACACTCTTTACAGCCAGCCTTTTCCGGGCCCTGGCCTCGTAGTGATGATCGAAGGCGAAGTCACGAGTGAGAAATTGGAAACGGCTCGGGCCTGTGACGCGATCTTCATCGAGATGCTCCGCGAATCGGGCTTGTACGAGCAGGTTTGGCAGGCTTGTGTCTTCGTGCTCGACTCGCGCGTACCGGTTTCGAAGGGTGATGACGCCGGCATGCAGCAGGTAATCGTGCTTCGTGCAGTGACAAGCACGGACGGCTTCACCGCTGAGTGGGCACGCTTGTCGCACGAATTCATCGCCGCGGTATCTCGTCGCATCCCCAATGAAGTGCCGGACATCGGTCGCGTCCTGTATGACACGACTTCCAAGCCGCCAGGCACCATAGTCTGGGGTTAGCACGCCTACCGGGTCTCGCTACATATGCGAGGCCCGGGTTTTTATTCTAATGCTTCTATACCAACGCTAGTGTTGCTCGTGTTCACTCACGACGAGATCACGCACGTGGTCGACGAGCTTGTAGAATTCCGCGCTTCGTACCTTGCGTGGGCGCTTAAGGGTGACTGGTACAATTGCCTTCACTCGCCCCGGCCGCTTGGTCATGACGATGATGCGATCCGCCATCTCAACAGCTTCTTCGACAAGGTGGGTAATCATCAGCATGGTGCGCTTCTGTGATTGCCAGACACGTAGCACATCTTGTCGGAGGGTTTCGGCGGTAAATGCGTCTAGCGCCGAGAATGGTTCATCAAGCAGTAGAATATCTGGTTCCACAGCGAGTGCGCGAGCGATGCCGACGCGTTGCTTCATGCCACCCGATAGCTCCTTTGGGTGTTGGTGCGCGGCGTGCTCGAGGCCCATAGCATTCAGTTGCTCATGGACCATGCGCTCGATCTTGGTGTGTGAGGCTTTTTGCATGGTGAGGCCGAAAGCTATGTTGTCGCGGACAGTCAGCCAAGGGAAGATGGCAGCGTTTTGGAAGATCATTGAAACTTTTGCCTCGCGAGGTATCTCTACCTTCCCGCTATCTGCTTGCGCGAGCCCCGCAATGATTCTTAGCAGGGTAGATTTGCCACAACCTGACGGGCCGATGATGCAGACGAGTTCGTGAGGCTTGACCTCAAAGCTGATGTCTTCGCACGCGACAAGTGGTCGACGACGTTCGATACGAAAGTATTTCGTTACACTTGAAACGGTGATGGCTGCTTGGTGGTCTTGTCTCATGATTCACTCTGATAGCGAGTAGTTTGTCGGAGTAATGGGAGCCAAACGGCTTTATTGATGATGAAGAGCAAGAACATCAGGATGAGTACGCCCAGGCCGAGGAGTGTGTTTTCGTGATTGTCGCCTAGAATGCCGAGGTAGTGCCCGATGCCGTACTTGGTGCTGACGAGGAGCTCGGCACCGATGATGAATTCCCAGCCTTCGCCCCAACCGACAATTGAGCCGGTCACAATCGAAGGCAGCAGCGAAGGCATCGTGAAGGCGAAGAGGCGTTTTGGACCTGTCGCTCCAAAAATCGTTGCTGCTTCCTCGAGATCTTCGCGGCGGTTTTTGATCGCACCGATGATCGTGAAGAGTATCGGCCACATCATGGTGATGATGAGTACACTGACAATGATGAACTCTGGCTGCTTGGCGAGCGCGTCGACGAGAATGGGGAAGAGTGCGAAGCTCGGGAAGCTTTGGAGTACATCAAAGACAGGGAGAAGCAGTGTCTCGACAACTTGATTCTGTGTAATGATGAGTGCGATCGCGACGGACAGAATCACCGAACAGACATAGGCGATCGAGACGCGCGTTAGGCTCACAAAGAAGCCGCCGATCAGTGAATTGATGCTCAAGCTCGACATATTGGCTACGAAGAGCAAAATGATCGCGACGAGACCGAAACTAAAAAGCCCGATGAGGGTCGAGACCGCATGCCGCTCAAGCGCACGATGCTTGCGAGAGCTTGGGGTATGGAGAGCGGCGCTATATCGCATATGCTTATTGTACATGAACTAAGATCGAGAGTCGTGGACGCATAGCAAAGAAAGAGGCCCACGGTGGAGACCGTGAGTCTCTTTCCGTGGACCTGATGAGTCGAGCGGCTAGCTCGGAGTTGTGTAGTCCCAGATGCGAGCCTGGGACTTTGCCAACTCGGAGTAGGCCTTGCCCGGCTGGTTCGTGTTGCAGAACCAGGACGGACGTGTGCCCTGAGCTTCCTGGGACGCGAACCACCGCTTGAGGGCAGCGCGCACTTCGTAGTTGAAGTGGACGAGGGTGAGGCCTGCCTCGAGGGCATCCTCTTCCTGCGTCAGGCCACTGCCGGCACCGATGCTGTCATCGACTTTGCTGGAGTAGCCCCAGGCGAAGTCGCCGTCGGCGCTGGTCACGGTGTTGGTGAAGACTCCGTAGCCTGCCATCACGCCGTGGTCTCGGTGGAACATCCCCTTGGCGATGGCGTTCTCGACCAGTTGCTCGGCGTCTGGTCCGATCTCGATGATCGCCAGGAGCGTTTCGTGGCTCGGCCGCATCATGGGCGCTGTCGGGTCGAGGATGACCTGCGCGAAGCTCGCGGGCTGGTCGTCCTCACCCGGGTAGAGCCGGATGCGCTGCTCGCTGAGATCGGCGACCTTGGTCAGGATCTCGACGAGCTGGCGGTTCGGGATGCGGTGCTCCCAGGGGTTCTGATGCACGCGGATACGTGTCGGGAGGGGCATGTCTGCTCTTTTCTCTTGTAGGAACGGGTTTTCAGCACAGAGTGCAGAAGAACTTGAACTGAGTAATAATAGCATAAAAATCATAAAATGTCAATAATATACTCTCTATAGAGCTAAGCGTACGGTATTGATGACAAACCTGATTATATGGGCTAGCATGAGTGGTATGGGACAGAAACAGGTCACATATTCGCGCGCGCTCTATAATGACGCGATCGTCATCCTCTTTGCGTTAGCAAGCGTGGCTTTTCTCGGGCTTGAGCTTACCGGTGACATTTCGTCAGCCTCATACTTTTGGATTCGTCTTGCTGATACAGGGATAGCTTTATTCTTTCTCGTCGAGTATATTATTCGCCTTCGTCACGCAAAAAATAAGCGACGCTTCCTCTTGCTACATTGGTGGGAATTACTCGCCGCGATACCGGTCACCAGCACTATCACGCAAGCACTACGTGGAGCTCGTTTCGTTCGCGTTATTGAGCTATTGAGCGTATTTCGTGCCTCGAGTCGGCTGGAAGTCACTGGCGAGCTGCTGGGCGCGAAAACACAGACGCCATTTATCTTTGAGGCAATTGCGAGTCTTTTTGCGTTGCTCTTTGTAGTCGGCGTAGCTTTCTTTGAGCTTGAGTTTGGCCTCAACCCAAATGTGCACTCGCTGTGGGACGCATTCTGGTGGGCCACGACTACCTTCACGACAACTGGGTATGGGGACATTACTCCTGTGACGACAGGCGGTAGGATCTTCGCTATGATCGTTATGTTCATGGGTGTAATCGCCGTGGCAGTATTCACCGGAACAGTGGTGCGGTATCTATCACTCCGGCAGCGAATTGGCTCGCGCAAGAAGTAGTGGCTCGGTGCAATGCGGTATAATGAATGCATCATTAATCAGTGAGCATTACATGCAAGGTAACGTTACGTACTATCACGGCAAAATTGGCACACCAAATCGCGGCAGTTTGAGCGTCGCTAAGACAGCAATTACAGTCACCAATGAAGCAGGCGCGGAGCAGATCAAGCTGACGCCGCAGGACATCGTGCGGGTAGAATTTCTGAGTGCAGCACCGACATTTCGACTCATCACGACTGACAACAAGACATTCACTATCAGCACTATTAATTGGATGAGCGGCAGCACGCTTGGAGCACTTGGGCTTGGGCTTGGTGGGCTCGTGGCTACATTCCTCGTGTATGCAATCATTGGCTACATAAGCGGCTCTGGCTTACTGGGGCTTCTTGCAGGGTTCCCGGTATTCGGCCTCACTATCGCGTTCCTTCTCTCGCGCTTCAATAAGAACAAAGCGAGTAACGCTGAGGGTGGGCCCACTGTCGATCAATGGCAGACAGAGCTCGCGAAGGTCGTCGGGCAAGACAAGATCACTACCGGAGCTATGTAGCACTTTTTTCTAGAAAAATTAATAAAGCCCGATCGGCTGTCGGGCTTTTTGCATACTAGGCGCCAAGCGCAAAACGACCAGAAAGCATCTGATCGTTTGATGTTGATCAGGGTGAGAGGACAGCGGGCTTCGCCCTTCTTCCTGTGGTGCTCGGTGAGTAATGAAACAAGTCCCTTACTCACCTGTGCTCCTCGTTCTCTGAACCTTAGGTTTCGAGTCTCGTCGCCATAGAAAAAAGTTCGACTGATTCGCCGAACTTTTTTCTATGGTCGGGGTGAGAGGACTCGAACCTCCGGCCTCCTGGTCCCAAACCAGGCGCGCTAGCCAACTGCGCCACACCCCGTGACATATTTGATTGTAACAGATGAATGTTACCAGGTTTTGTGGATAATTACTAGTATAAAGAACGCCCGTCACATGGTTGAACGGGCGAAAGAAGTACCAACTAATCGTCGGAATCTTCAGAGGAGGCTTTCTTGGGCGGTGTTGGCTTCGGGAGTGGAGGGACTGCGGGCACGGGGAAGACCTCGATCGACTCGATGTCGTAGCCGAAGGTGCAGGCTTGGTAGCCGCCATCTTGCCTGACGCCTTCCAGAAGCAGGCGACCTCCTTCACGGATCATGCCCCACTCAGTGTCGTCGGGTGCCGACTTGTAGTGCGACGTTCCTCCCGTATACCGTTCTGTGGGCCGGCAGCCGAGACGAAAAGCCTGCAGTCGGCTCACGTCCAATTGGTTGAAGATGTTGGTGCTTCGTGTACTGCGAACACGAACGAGCTGCTTGCCTGGATCTTCGACCACCAGTTTCATCGAGTCGTGGGATGCTTCGATGATGATCAGGCTGCCAGCTCCCAGGCTGTCGATGGACACCCACAGGCGCTCCGAGGTATCGGGGCCAGTTGTGGTGTCTGCTTCGGTTGCAGTTTGCATATTTCTCCTCATGTGGGAATAGGTGCGAATTTCAGAATAATAAACTCATCGAGCTTAGAAGTCAATATAATACGCGACCGAGTAGGTACTCGATCGCGTGAAGTGTGTCACGCACGGGTAGTGCATGACGTCCTCATGTGGTCTGCAGTCTTGCATCATGCAGTCGCTTTCGTTGCTCCCTGGCTTGTGCCGCCATGTTCCCGCACCATCCTAGGTAGTCCATGGTGAAATAGGCGAAGTAGAAGGGGAAGAACACATCTGCAATCACACTTGTCCGCACGTATTCCCTTCGCTCAGGCAAGACATATTGATCACGATTCCACAGGTGCGAGGGCTCGGACTGGTAGAACGTCCCTGCCCGCTCATTGATCCAGATGGTCTTCACAAGTGCACCTGTCTTCGCTTCTAGGGAGATGCCCGAGACATTGTCGACGTAGTAGCCATTCGGGTCACTCGGCGCATCACCTATGAAGCGGACATCATAGACCCAGGGGGTATCTCTGCCAGGCTTTGCTTTACCAACCAGCGCCACCTGATACGGCACCCACGCTCGCTTGGCGGCTGCGTTCGCTCGTTCAGCTTCGACATTGTCTGCCTTTGTCTTCTGGAGCGCGGTCTGGTAATCACGAATCTCTCGCTCTAGCTTGTCACTAGCTTGGGCGTAACGCACGCCTGCTATCCCGACCAGGATCACGATTGCAATCCAAAGCCGTATTCCTCTCCTACGGTAGAGCAGCACAGTGACCGGAAAGCTCACCAATATCCCGGTGATCCACAGTGCTTTGATAATGACAGAATCAGACTCTGTGGTCTGCGTACCTGTCTTTCCAGGAGGTGCATCCGTCGTCACTCTCTTACCTACCTTCTGTATCGACGGTTAGGGGTGTAATTATATACAAAGTTTTTACAAAAACAAGTTACGGGTTCGTCTCAGGCATGCTATAATTCTGACAATTTGGGCAGTAATAACAAGGAGGGTATATGATCGATCAAACGAGCACACGACATATTTTGCGCGGACAAGATTTCACCCCAGAGTTGCTGGGGCTTTTGTTTGATAGGGCGGACGAGCATAGGTTGTCCCTGGGTAACGCGGAGAAAATCGCTCAGCTGCAGGAGCGTGGTAAGGGTGCGCATGTTTTCACACTCTTCTACGAACCATCCACGCGCACGCGCCTGAGCTTTGAGACTGCGGCTCATAACCTCGGCCTTGGGGTGATTGGCACAGAAAACGCTCGCGAATTCTCTTCGGCTTCTAAGGGCGAGACCATCGAGGATACGATCAGGGTGCTCAATCAATACCACCCGGCTGCGATTGTCATGCGTCATCACGAAGAGGGGGCGGCCGAGCGCGCCGCAGCGGTGAGTGAGGTGCCGATCATCAACGGAGGTGACGGGCGAGGTCAGCATCCGACGCAAGCCTTACTCGATCTCTTCACGATCAAGACGGAGCTCGGGCGCACGGATGATCTGCATGTGATCATCGGTGGTGACCTAGCGAATGGTCGTACTGGTCGATCGCTGGTGTACTTGCTCTCGAAGTTTTCGAAGGTGCACTTCACCTTTGTCGCTCCAGAAAGTCTCGAGATGGCGCAAGATATCAAGGATCACCTCAAGGAGCACGGACTGACGTTTGACGAGACGCGTGAGCTTGATGGTGTGCTGGCTGACGCGGATGTAGTGTATTGGACACGGGTACAAAAGGAACGCTTGGCCGAGGGGGTTGATTATCAAGTGGTATCGCAGCAGTACGAGCTGGGGCAGGAGCATCTGGCGAAAATGAAGCAAGACAGCATCATCATGCATCCATTGCCACGAGTGAACGAAATTAAGCCCGAGGTAGATAGTGACAAACGTGCGGCCTACTTCCGTCAGGCAGGGTACGGCTTGCCGATCCGCATGGCGCTGTATGAGTGGGCTTTAAAGAAAATATAAAAAGCGCCCAGGGTTGATTCCGGGCGCGGGTTAGTCTGGCAATTTCATGCCGACCTCCTTTGTAGAATTTGTAGAAGATGTGCGGGGTTAGAACCAGGCAAGCATAGCTAGCTCCTTCTCAGCCCGGATTAGGCCATAGCGCCTGATGAAATCCTGGCGCCTTGCAGTGAGCTCTGCCTCGATGAGATCACAAATGTCAGGTCTCTTAACGAAAACCATTTTTATGATCGCCTTGCGGACAGCAGGACTCTTGCGGATAGTATCTACCCAGCCGTATCTGAACCTTGATGGTGTGAGCTGTACGCCGCGCGAAGTGTTCCACACGTTGAATGCATCTGTGGGGGTTTTGATGTCTCGCTGGACAACATGCCAGTAGGCCCAATGTAGGGCCATATCACTGGTCCTAGTGGTGCGCCTCATGATGACATCGTACAGACGGATCACCTTGTCGACGATATCTTCTGCTGTGTCTACCATCACTACCTTTCTTGTAGTGTACACTGAAGGATTTCTTCAGATAATGTAATTATAGCATAAAATATATAATAAATCAAGTAATGTGTAAATCAAGATTCGCTTACGAGTCGCTGCCCATATGGGGTTTGATGGTCGCGTAGATGGCGCGCGCATGGCCGAGGCCGAGATCGAATTCCTGCTTGAGCCAGTCGGTGATTTGCGTGGCCTTTACACCGGGCTTAAGCAAGCCGGCGGCCTTTGCGAGCTTGAGGAAATCCTCAGGTGTCTTGCCGGTTTTTGCTTCAATATTGTCGATATACGCTTGAAAAGTCATGCTAGCTCTCCTGTACAAGTTTGTAGTGATAGGCGTTGTGGATCATCTTCTTGAGTATCGCTACATCAATATCTGCGAGTGATTTGATGTAGATGCAGCCCTTCCCGACTTCGTTTGGGCCGAGTTTACTGAGCAGGTCTTCGTTGGTCTGTATTTGGTCATAAAACTTGAGTCCATAGAGGACGATCTTTGGCTTACGCATAGCGAAGCCGACCTTAAGGGCGTCTCCTTCGCGCCCACTTGGATATTTGTAATGATATGAACCAAAGCCGACCATGCTCGGACCCCACAGCACGGGCTTTTCACCAGTGGCTTCATTCATCAATGTGATGAGTTGCTCGGCATCCGCACGTCGTTCGGGCTTATCGATCTTGTCGAGATACTCAGAAA
>CAYMMM010000021.1:0-14339 GCA_964391595.1 uncultured Candidatus Saccharibacteria bacterium
GTTGCATGTGGTATGCCCTTCTGCCATGCCAAGGTCCCTCATGGACCTCAACGGTGTACCTAGTGTACGCCTCGCAAAATGGTGGCGTCAATACATTATTTACAAGAATTATGCAGTGAACTTTTTCACCAAACTCGACAACTCTTGCTGGATTTTTATGAGGGTGGTTTTGTTCTTGGCTTCGATATTTATGCGCACATACGGCTCGGTATTACTCGGGCGAATATTTGCCCACCAATCCTCTGCGCGGATAGTCAGGCCATCTAGTTCGTCAATTTTCATCTGGGAATAATGTTGCTTCAAAGCGATGAGTAAGTTTTCCGGCTGCTCGGCCTTAATATCTTGCTCTGTGATATGAGCGTATTTCTTGTACGGCTTGATGAGTTCGGACAGTGGCTTTTCGGTCTCGCTCATGATCCCCAGTACCATCATGGCGGCAATGAGTCCGGAGTCGGCAAAGAAGTTATCACGGAAGAAAAAGTGTCCAGCACCTTCACAGCCGAAGACCGCGTTTGCTTGTCGCATTTCTTCCTGAACATACGTATGGCCTACTTTTGAACGAATCGACGTTCCTCCAAGAGACTCAACCGTCTCAGGTACGATATCGCCGATCACCGCATTGTAGACCACAGTGGCGTGCTCGTTTTCCTTCAGAAACGTAGCCGCAAGCAATGCGCCCAGCTCGCTAGCAGTCACAGCCTCACCCGTCTCATCGACGACAAAGCAGCGATCACCGTCACCGTCGAAGGCAATGCCTAGATCCAGCTCATTACGCTGGACAAGAGTCTGCAAATCCTCAATCGCTTCGGGGAGAATCGGATTGGCGATATGGTTTGGAAACGTACCATCCAGCTCCATATAGAGGCCAGATATCTCGAGTGGTGTCAGCTCCTGCAGCTTCGGTACCGCTAGCGCACCCATGCCATTACCAGCATCGATACCAACCTTAAGCGGCTTAAGCTCACTGCCAGCAAATCTCAGTGCATGCTCCACCCAATCTGACAGAATGTTCTTCTCCAGCTTGCGGCCTTCTTCTGCCACCTGCTGATATGACTGCTCGATCACCTTTTCTTTGATCTCGAGCAAGCCAGAATCAACTCCTACAGGTGTCACCCCCGCTGCCGTGAGCTTAATGCCATCATATTCGCCTGGGTTGTGGCTCGCGGTGATCATCGCTCCACCAGCCAAATCGTACTGACCAACTGCGAACGAGATCATATCACTGGTAATCATGCCGACATCCAGCACTTCCCTCCCCTGCTGAATCAACCCCTCAATAAAAGCCGTCGCTAGCTGCTCAGAGTCAGTCCGCATATCACGACCAACCGCAACCGTTCCCTCTGGGAGCATGTCTGCGAAGGCCCGAGCGATATCGCGTGCGATTTCGGCATTCAGCTCCTCTGGCACCAGTCCGCGAATATCATACGCACGGAAGATGCGATCGAGTTTCTCCTGATCTGAAGGGTCAGAAGACTCCCCTGCCCTTTCTGCAATTTCACCCATATGCAAGTCATTATACTAGAAGCGCCACAGGAATGCTCATAGGCCTGGTTGCCTCTTGACAAATGTACTTATGTTCGCTATAATGGCTTGCACGTACCTTGAGTACTAAAGTTCAAGACAATATAAATCCCCATCAAATCAAAGGGCAATCGCTCATGCGGTCGCCTGGGGGTCCCACACTAAATCACTCAAACGCAAAGCGTTAGGTGCCAATAGTGTGGTGCTTCGCGCAGCACCTGCTGCCACCATCGTCAGTCGGAAGCCTCTCAGGAATGGCTTCGCGATTCGTCCGCGTTTGTCGGCGCCACAAGGAGCGCCGCTGTTTGGATGATGGTTCCTCGGCTTTAGGGCCCGGGCTGTCGTCGCAACGCCGACGTGCGCACAAATCGATTGACGAATGAGATCACAGCAGGCGCCTGTTGTGATGCTTCTGGAGACATTGATTGAGAGGCTCGACATTATGTTGGGCAGCCCATCTGGGTTCTCGTCGGCCGCATGCCAATAGCGTGTTTCCGATAGCTTCGGCCCCGCTTCCGGGGTAGCCACTTCTGTGGCTGTGAAGTCAGTGTATAGAAGCCTGTAGCGTAGACCGTTCCTGAACGGATGTCGACTTCTGACCCCTCCCGGTGAGGCGTCGACATGGTATTCCAACGGGATACTGACAGAGAAGCGAGAGCCTCAGCGACCACCGTGTCAAAGAGCCTGTCGTGCGGGAACCGCCTAGTTCTCGGGTGTCACCACCTATCGCTATAGTTCACTCCATTGCTCCAAAGGAGGAGCCGGTGGTCCTAAACCGATCACCGGCTCCTGGAGCTCAATCTGCTCAGCCCCGACATCGTCGACAGCGAGCAGAGTTGCAAACCGGGCACAGACTCGGCGGCTGGGATGCTCAACCCCTGAACTGAGCCCCGGTTAGTAGATCGTTCAGGCGTCTCGACACATCCTGGCGGATCGAGACGGCATAGCCAGGTGCGCCTGGGGGTCGCCGTCACTTGTTGACGCCGGCTACCCAGGCAAGATCGCGAGGAGTCTTCACTCCTCACGACCTGCGTTCGTCAGGGCCGGTCCTTCCGGCATACGAACTCCCAATCCGCCCGGTGATCTGATCTGGGTGACGCCCTGGTGGTTGGCGACGCGAGTCGACGCCGACCCCAGGGCAAGATCTTCTTGCAGGCGTCCACCAACCCCTGCAAGGCCGAGTGGCTCCCGCCGCCACTCGGAGCCCCGAGGCGCGATCGCACGTCCTGCCACGTGCGTCCCTCGGGGCACTTCGCACGACCCAAGTGGTCGTCACTGGAGCGCCACACACGGCGCGACCACCAGTCGTTCGAGAGGAGGAGGCTCCTGCCTCCAAGCTCCTCGCCGGCTTCCTCCTCTCGAACACACTTTCTGGGAAGCTGGGGACTCCTGGCATCAGACGGCTCATCTGCCAGCTTCCGTACACCGATTCCAGATGAGCACGTCGGGGGCGTGACGCCCTCCCCTTCATACGTCACGCTGGCTGTTGCAGCCAGATCAAATGCAACTGCCCCCAGGCTCTCGTGGCCTGGGGGCTTCCCTTTTATATTTACATAATTACTAACTGATATGCATGCTTACCAGAAAAGATTGCGCTTCATGCGGTGATACACTCGGTGGAACCATGGCTCGAGCTTTGTCCAGCGTCGATAGATCTCTGGCTTGAGCGCATATTCCCAGCTCCCAATGAACTCAGTGATTTCTTCATTAAATCCGCTCTTGAACTGATACAAGCCCCACATCGAGTGCTCGGGACTGAGCTTGTCTTTCGGCGGTACTGCTATGAGATCGTACTCGGTAGCCCCATGATCGCGAGCCCAACGCATGACTTCATATTGCAAGAGATACGGCGCCATGAGATTGCGTTTCGCACCAGTCGATCCACCTTCTTTGTAATATGCCTTGGAGCCGAAGATGATAGCATATTCTGCAGCGATTACTTCTCCTTCGTGTATCGCCACAAAAAACTGCCCCATTCCAGCCTCCGCTAGGCTTTGCCAGTATGCTTTAAAAGCCTGCTTTGGACGTAAGAAGAAGCCTGCTCTCCCTTGCGTGGCACGCATCAGATCATACATTTCATCGACCATCGCGTCAGTAGCCGGACGTTTCTCGATCGTTACCCCCTTCTTCGCGGCAAGGCGGATATTGTAGCGCGTCTTCTGCTTGAAGCTCGCAAGCAAGGCGTCGTCGTCCTTATCGATATCGACGATGATAGTGGCCTTAAATTGCAGATCATGTCGACTCTTTAGCCAGCCGGCTGCCTTCACGTCCAGCTGTACGACCTTCTCGTCATCATAAACCTCTGGGTCGATCAGGATCATAAAAGCCCGCTTATCGTGATCACGTATGTATGCAGTCAGATCCTCGGTAAACTTCTGAAGGCGCTGTGCATCGGCCTTTTCGACACTGTAATCCGTGAACATCCCTGGCCCCTTGGGCGTATACCAGATCGTCCCAAATCCCTGTGCTCGCTTCACGATAGCCTGAATCGCCACTCGCTCGTTCTTGTTCTCCCAGATCAAGTGTACATTTGACCAGCCGTACTTCGCTTTGTACAAGCCCCACAGTCGCGACTGGTATATATGTCCCCCATCTGGGTTATCGCGTATCAGCGTATCCCAGTTTTGCACTTCTTCGGATGAGGCGAGTCGGATCATAGTTCCATTATGCCACAGACGCTCATAGATGTTGTTGTTACCAATTATTGACAAAGTAATGATCAGATTGTATATTTATGTCAATTGGCACACGCACCTACACCCATGGAAGGGGTACCTATGCCACGCACCAAAACATCCGCTCCCTCAAAGCAACAACGCTTCGTCTTGAAGCTCACACCGTCGAGGTGGTCACAGTTCACAAAAGCCGAGGCAAAAGAGCTCGAGCGCCTCTGCCGATCAACGTTCGATGATCGAGACGCAGAATGCGCGAGCATCCTCTACGACATGTGCGTCGAGCTTGGTCTCTTCGTCGACCCTCAAACGCTGAACTTCACCAGTCTCGATGTCGCAAGGGTGATGTACGCCCAAGAAGACATGGAGTTGCGAGCTCAGGGATCCGTGGCCATCGATCCGCAGGCCGATCCGATAGCACGCTTCCACGCGCTGCTTGAAGTCGAACGGATCGTTCATGACGAGCAGCGTAACCCCCAGCCGGAAGACAGTATGTTGCTCCTTTACCGGCTGGCCAGCGCCACTCTCGGTGACGTAGAGCAAGCTGAGGCTTGGTTCATCAGTCGACAACACCTGCACTTGCTCGACCTATTGGTGGCGCTCTACTTCGAGGCAGACGATCTGGAGATTGGTGAACGTGATGAGGTCGAGGAGCGTATTCTCGACATCCTCGAAGGCATCACAAACCTCGACACGTTCTTCTTCGAACACACCCTCGAGCATTGCGGCTCGCTCGAAACCGCGCTCATCCACCGCTATGGCCTTGAACGCTGCGAGGCACTGCTTCATATCGGTCTCGATGACGAGTGGGTTGATCCAACCGACGAAGATATCAGAACAATGGTACGCAGCGCCAAGTACGCCAAATGGGTACGCACACAGTTCAAGAGCTGGCCCATCAAGTAGTCAGCGCCGTACTGGTACCTTTCCGACCCTTTTACCACAGAAGGGTCGGTTTTCTTTTTTCGTCCGTACGTCATATAAGCTTGATATTTACCTAAAACTAGTATAAAGTAGTACTTCAATCGTACCTTCGTACATCCCCAAACAGATTGGAGACAGCGATGCCTGACCAGTCAGAGCTCCTATTCGCCCATGTACTCAGTCCCGAGGATCCGTGCTGGTCCATCGTGACCGAGGCGAGCTATGAACTTCGCAAGATCGTCTTTCAGAGAGGCCAAGGAATCCCTGCAGATCACGACCGTGACTCCGTTGATGGCCTGAGCATGCACTTCCTCGCCACCTACCCCGGCAAGTATGTCAGGCCATCAATCACAGTGGTGGGATCCGCTCGTGCAACTCGTACTGAGGATGGGTTCAAGATCGGTCGCGTCTGCACTCTGCCGAGATTCCAAGGTGGTAGTGACATCTACATCGGCCATGTTGGCACACAGCTCATGGAGTACCTGATCCGCGTACTGTCGCACCACCACCCTGAAACCCTCCTCTACCTCTATGCTCAGGCGGATCCCGCCAAGAAGCAAGATGTAAGGGGCTTCTACGAACGACTTGGGTTCAAGGCAGTCGGCGAACCAGTGACAATCGTGGACATCCTGCATCAGCGCATGGAGCTGCCGTGATCGCACGAGCCCGAGCATTGCGCGTCTGGTGCGCGTCTCGAGGCTTCTTGATCTTGTGCGGAACACATAGTGTTGGTGCCTACATGATGGCCTGCGCTATACCGCTCAAGAATGATCTTCTCACCGGCCTAGGCGGTACACTCGCGCTTGTCCCAGTTCTCTGGGCAGCCGCGTCGTTGCTGCGCAACTACCTGCGCCAGAACCCTTGATGGGTTCTGGCGTGTTTTTATTTACTTTCGCATCAAGAATCGACCAATTGGCTTAGCCAAAGGCCAAACTTTTGTAAAGAATTGATATTGCGCTGGCTTGAGTGCATACTCCCAGCTACCGGTATAGCGCACGAGCTCAGGACCGAAGCTTTGCTTAAATCGCCCCACCCCGTCATGTAAGTTGCCGTTGAAATCGTAATACGTCACCCCTGCGGCTTTCATCTGCTGCATAGCTGACCACTTCAATGTGTAATTCGCTCGTAGTCGCTCCCCTGTTGCTGTGACACCACCATAGAGCTCGAAGGCAGTACGACCTGCTGTCGCCAGCCACAAGAAGGCCTCGACTTTCTTATCGATCAGCGCCACATACACTGCATTCTGCTCACCGAGCTCGGTAAAGAGCGTGCGATAATAATGCTCTGTCTGTAGCCCAAAGCCAGCCCGCTGAGCAGTCTGACTATACACATCAAGCACTTGATCCAGATATCGACCATCTCGATCGCGCTCCACCAGTACCCCATCATGCGCACTTTTGCGAATATACTGACGCGTCTTGCGCGCCATAGCCGCGAGCAATTCATCTTCACTATGCCCCAGATCTATCGCAAACGTCTCGTGCATGAGGACGGGTCGCCGACTCTGTCGCCAGCCATCAGGCCACGAAGCTTCCTCCGCCCACCCCGGTTCTATCTGCAGACAAAAGGCACCTTGATCGGCAGCAAAATCACGTAACGTCTGCAGCACTGCTCCATCGACGCGCTTCTTCTCCCCTCCCCGCAACGGTCCACGTGGAATGTACGCCAATTTCCAACCAAGTTGCGGTACCGACCAGATGAGCATTTGAGCAAGTGCCCTATCGCCCTCTAGCAATCGATACGGCTGCCACCCATTCTGTCGTTTCAGCTCACCCCAGCCCCACAGCTGCAAAGGGTGCGGATCATCACTCGCCAGCACGAGTGTATCCCAAGCAGATGCATCAGTAGTCTCTGTAAGCTTCATTATGAATATTGTACCTTATTGGAGGCCACGGATACGTCGGTAGAGGTGGTATGCAGCATACTTGCCGGGCTTGACGGGAATGTCCCACGTTCCGACAGTGCTGATGCGTACGCCACCGAAGCCTCGTTTAAACGCCGTAATGCCTGCCCAAGCATGATTGGCGCTATCATCAGGAGCAGCACCCCAGAAATCGAAATGCTCTAAGCCCAGATCCTTAGCGTCGCTTATCATCCGCCAAGCGGCCGATACCGCAACGTGATACTGACGATTAAGCTGCTGATCATTGCCGGTATGTGCATAGGTACGCGTGCCACCCCAGTCATACACCAGCGAGATACTAGCCGGTGTACCGCCCTCAACAGTCGAGACATAAAAGCTTGCAATCCCCTTTTCTATCAGTGATTCGCATAACTGCAGATAATAACCCTCTGAATACTGCACGATGTGTGCATGAGCCGCGGTGGTATTCATGAGCCGCACAAAATCCTGAAACGGCGTCATGTTTCTGATCTGCCGCACAACAATTCCCCGCTTGTCTGTAGTATTGATGCGATTACGATGTCCCGAGTCAAGCTTAGCCCGCAAATCTTCGAGAGATGGCGAAAGATCCAGGACAAAAGTGTGCTGCGGGTTGAGCTCAGTAATGCGACGCGCACGTATACCATGCGTACGAAATACATCACCATCTACCCTGCCAACTGGCTCGAGTCGGACAAAGTCAGCTTCTTGCTCTGCTCCCGCGATAGCCGCGGCGTGTAGTGCCTCCGCTGCTGAGCTCTTGATTACTGGCCCATACGGGATCAAAAGGTATCGCAAACCTTTGGCACGTCGAATGAATCCCTGCCATGCCCAGTCCGCACCCTGAGCACGTACCACATCGCGTCCAAGGCGAGCCTGAAAGTCTGCCCATTCAGCCGACTGCAAGATATCTCCACCAAGAGTTTGTATGCGCTTATTCCAATCTTGTGCATCAAAGCTTTGCATATCAGTCATTGTAGCGCAGTTCTCAGCAGCGATAATACTGCATCGGCTACTTGCCAGACTCACAGATGATCTGTAGAATACGTGTCATTCCGTACCTTTCTATGAGGAGAGTCATGTTCGATTCCGTACCCGAGTTTCGACCCTTCGGTGGCACCGGTCGTCGCGATCGGGCCTTCGATATCTTCTTGCACTGTTGCCTGATTCCGTTGGTCCTGCTTCTTTTACCGGCACTCACGGTGGTGGCGTGGCTGAACCATTTGTATGTGGCGAGTCGCAAGCTCTTCCTTCGCACGCTCATCGACGTTGCAGAAGCAAGTGGCACCGAGACAGGTGTGCGCAACAACCTGAATACGCCACAACAGCAACTCATGCGCTACCCAGTGCGCGCCGAGACCAGATCGCTCATCAGAGAGACTTTCAGTTTCGATCTGGCCTGCGCACTGCTGGCCAATGCGTGTGCCTACAAGGCACTGCAACGCATCCGATACCGCATCATGGCGGGCACGAGCCGATAACCATTCCCAACCAAGGAGTATCGAAATGAGCAAAAGTGCACATGCATTGCACGATGAGGCAGTCCAACAGCTCAGCAAGGGGGAAGTCTCCTTCCATGAGGCTGAGCTTCACGAGGTTGAAGATGAGCCGACGACGCTCGATCTCGTGGTCGTGGGCGTGGTGCTTGTCGCAATGACGACTGCACCGATTTGGGTCGGTGTTCTGGTCTTGCGCAACACTTTGAAGCAGATTCGAGCGAGTCGATGACGAGTGGCTCTGATCGGCTTATGGACCACTGGGGCCAGGAAAGCGTCGAGCGAGCCCAGCAGGCAAGCGCCAAAGGTAACACCATGCCCGATGATGGTGCTGTCTATTTGGTGCTGGTGATCGCGGCCTCGGCTGCAGTAACGACGCTCGCGTCCGTCATCTACGTCGGGCAGACGCTGTGGCGAGCCGGCAAGGCCGTCTCAGCTCACGCGAGGAGATACTGACATGAACGACGCGAGTGAATTCACCGAGAATGCATCGCACGATCCAAAGCCGGACGGAGGAAATCTACCTGAGACTGGGCTCGTGAATCGTGAAGCAAAAACGGGCGATGGCGCGATCGATTTCCCAGCGCTTCCAAGTGCGAAGGAATCGGCAGCCAGCCTTGCGGTCATCAGTATCGCGAGCATAGCCAGCGTGGCGCTCATCGTCATGGTTGTGCGTTTCGTCATCGCCGTCAATCACTGACACTACGATAAAAATACCCCGCCTTCTCATTTCGAGAAGACGGGGTTATTCATTACTCATCATAGCCTTGCCCACCATCACTATCAGTGATGTTCATGCGCAGCGCAATCGAAATCCGCGACTCATCATCGAGCGCCTTACCAACACAATGACGTAGTCGTGGATCATCTCCTGATATTGGATCAGGAGCCGCCAGAAGCATAGCGTCGCCAGACTTGATGAGGTACTCACGCTTGACGCCCTTCTTATCGTCAATCCATACCAATGCTTTGCCCTGCACGGTATACACAACGACGAGATGCTTATCACTCGCGAAATCACGGTGCCACCCGATACCACCATCGGCATCATTTGGATCGTACTTCTGGATTGCAATGTCGTTGACACGCCACTGCATCAAGCCAATTCGCGCTCGCCGTCGGGCTCGTGCCAGTACCAGCTCCTCGGTGCGATCTACAAGCCAGCCAATTTCATCTGGCCACTCACCTGCGTAGAAGCCCGCATGAGTGAAGCGCTGTGGCACCACCAGGTCACGGCTTGGAGCGTATGCCAGAGCATTCGCCAGTCGTGCCAGTACACCAGCAGTCTCAGGCCAGAGGATCCGATACCCGACTGCGTAGCCATGATCGATACATGCGTCAGTCGTCATTCGGAGACGATAGGTATTCAAAGTCATCAATTCCCTATGCACTGTTCCTCCTTTTAGGTCTATCTTTTCGCGTAGGTCTACACGAAAACAAAGTTACCGGAATCCAACAGTGCCCCAAGAGACACGGCATCGTACGTCGTGACCGCGTCACGATCTACCTGGCGGTACAAAGCCAGAAGCAAGCAAGCTTGATGCGCATGCACGCATTCGGGTGCTGCACTATCCTGCTCGACACGCACGAATCCAACTTGCGCGCCGCTCAGCAGCTCTTGTCGACAACCTTCGCAACGCCCATTTTGACTCCGCTTGGCAGAAATCACTGCAAAATCCTGGAGATGTGCCATGATACTTCTTTCTGTAGTAGGTTCTATTGGTGCTCGGGAAATAAAAAACCGCCCGAGCGGGCAGTTTTGTACTGTCGATTTTTTTAAATCTAGCGCATATACAAACCTGGCCGCTCAGTCCGTTTGACTGAATCCATCGTGAAGCCTGACCAAGTGGTGTGTTTGCGATTTAATAACATTACTCTCAGTGTAATAAGCAAAAAAAGAAATGTCCACCCGGAGAATATCCGGATGGACAGAGAGATGAACGCTTATGAAGCAGCGCGCTGAGCAAGTACAAGTGCCTCCACGACGTGGAGAAGTTGCTCAAAAGACAAACACGGATCTGTGACACTCATGCCTGGTGTCTGACCCGTACGATCAGCACCTTCAAGTAAGTAGCTCTCGATCATCATGCCCTCGATGCGAACTCCATCACGCATCAAGGCCAGCACGTGCTGCACGCAACGCAACACACCAGAGACCGTACGCCTGCCACCATCATGTGCTTCCGCATTAGTGTGACCAACACAGATCACGAGTGGGCGCTGAGCATGTCGAATCGTGTCTTCGAACTGCTGTTCACTCATGCCTTCCCAGCCGCGGAAGATGATGCCGGTCGCAGCATTGCCATGCGACTGCCTTTGGCGCAAGCGACCATCGTCACCAGTAATGCGCACGATATGCGACTCATCGGCAGTAAGGCAGGCTCGCTCTGCATCCTGTAGCGAAGCCCGGTTTGCGTTCTTAAAGAGCCACGCGTGGTCGGAGTAGTAGCCAGCGGCATGGCGGATAAACGTGTCTTCGACATTCCTTGCGCCTACCCAGGGGAGACTAATCAGTCTACCGTAGAGCGCCATATGGTACTCTTCCATGACCTCCATGGCGACCGGCACGCGCAGCCCTACTGCCTGGGCAAGCAATCGGTACGCGAGGATATCATCCTGCTCCTCAAGGCCACGCGAACCAGTCCCGGTACGAGGCTTCATGAGGCAAAAACGCATTACCCCATGCAGGAACTCAGATACATCCAACCGCTCCATGAGATTCGCAAATGCAGCGGCAAACATCAGGGCCGTGTACTCACCGTCGATCTGCGAGTCGTCGATGGAGCATGGCCCAGCGATGAAGAGAAACCGCTGATCTCTTCCGGGGTGTAAGAATCGCTCACGCAGTGCCTGGCGCTGCTGATGTGCAAACTGCATCATCGGCTCGGGCGGGCCGAACCGCTCGAGCATTGCAGCTGGTGGAACTACCAAATCACTGCCACCGCGTGCCCGCGTGCTAGCGAGTTGATCGACTCGTTCTTCTGGCCTGGGCTGCCGTCGCAAAAAAGTACGCGGTTCGCCCAAACGCACAAAACCCTGCGTCATAGGTGTCTCTTTTCTCTATAGGTACGAATTCGACTAAGCTCAGGGATCAAAAAAGACCGCCCGAGCGGTCTACTTTGCGAGGTGTGATGTACGTTTCTCTTACCGCAACCCAGGCCGCTCGGTCAATCGAGTGCCATAGAAATAAAACCAGCTTTGGTTGCGGATATTCATGATTACGTATCCTATAGCAAACAGCATGAATCCGCAAGCGAACATGCTTGCTCGATTGCACGACATCTGATATTCTCACCGCATCATTCGCATCCAACCAACTGGAGGAACGATGCACCTACCCTACCCCATCAAGCGTGCAGCGATAACGGCCGCCGCTGGCACCGCTGCGTCGCCTGCCCTCACGATCGCTCGCAAGAAGATCGAGCACTGGGCGGATGAAAGCACCGGTTACCCGCGAGGCAATAGACCCGCAACACGCAACATCATCCGACGTGAACGCGTCTTCTCACCAGCCATACTCGCAAAGCACTGCACGATTTGGTTCGTCAGCACGCTCTTCGCTCCCTACACAGGTCGACTGGTCCACGTAGCTGCACGCCTCGAACTTCGTGCTACCGGACTTCGCATCGAGAATGCAACTACCTCACCGCGCTTGCGGACTGCAGTAGGCACGCTAGCAAATGTTCTCTGTTCGCATGAGCTCATTCGATCGATCAAGCTACGGAGGCGACGTGTCATGCTCAAGCAGTTGGTCGTCAGTGGTGATAAGTCATGAGAAGCAGCTTGAAGAAACGCAAGCTCATCGACAAGGCGAAGAAGCTCCTGCATAAGAAAAAGCTCCCTATCGTCAGATCGACGGAAGCATTCAGATCCAACCCACCGCCACCCTGGATGCGGCGGTTCTAGAATGGACCAAGTACACGAAAAGTACGGTGGGCCAGGCCCCGTCTGCGTCCGCTGCCCGCTTTGCCAAGGCAGAACCTATCGGCAGGCTCGGCAGCTTGGACAGTGGCGACACAAGCCCGGCTGCAAGCTTTCTGGTCTCGACCCGCGAGAACACGAGGTCACCGAAGAGGATCGGGAAGAAGCTCGACGAAAGTTTCGCTCCAGAGACGAAGGTGGTACGTCACATGGCTAGCCCCCTCCACTACTGGCGCAAGATCATCCCGATCGTGTTCGTTGGGATCGTGGGAGCCGGACTCGCTTGGTTGAGCTGGAAGTTCGTACCGATCATCTGGTATTCCTTCCTCGATGCTGAGCTCGAGCTTACCGGAGCCCTGCTTACTGTCCTGGTAGTCGCGGTATGGATTTTCGTCAGCTGCTGCAGGGTTGCGCGCAAAACCTGGCGCAACCAAAAACGAACCAGTGATCCGTATTGGTGATGAGCAAGGCGCCTTAGCACCGTATCTACACATAGGTACGGTGCTTTTCTTTTATCTGATGAAGAACTACAATATCCAGATATGAAATCCGGCGCCACTACAGAAATCCGAACTATCCTCGCGATCGAGTCAAGCTGTGACGAAACGGCGTGTGCCATCGTGCGCAATGGTCGTGAGGTGCTCGCCAATGTCGTCGCGAGCCAAGCCGATCTGCACGCACAATTCGGTGGAGTCGTACCAGAAGTCGCTGCTCGGAGTCACATCGAAGTCGTCATTCCAGTGATCGAAGAAGCCCTCGAAACCGCACATCTCAGCTGGGATAATATTGATGCGATCGCCGTCACCCGTGGACCGGGACTTATCGGCTCACTCTTGATCGGCGTTTTGACTGCTGAAGTGCTCGCCATCGAGAAGCAGAAACCGCTCATTGGCGTGAACCACATCCTAGCCCACGCCTTCGCGAGCTTCCTAACTCAGAATGAGCAGCCGCAGTTCCCTCTTCTGGCACTCGTCGTATCTGGCGGCGACTCTCGACTCCTGCTTTTTCAAGAAGACCTTAGCTTCGAGACGCTCGGTGCTACTCGAGATGACGCCGCCGGTGAAGCATTTGATAAAGTCGCGAAGCTGCTCGGCCTCCCCTACCCTGGCGGACCAAATATCTCTAAAGCAGCAATGGATGGCGACGATCAGAAATATCGGTTTCCGAAAGCCAACCTTGGCAAGGACTCGCTGGAATACTCATTCTCAGGCCTGAAGACAGCGGTGTTGCGACAAGTACAAGAGATTGTCGGGGATCAACCCGGTCTTTCAGACCTTCGTAAGACGTACCAGCTGCCAGCACAAGCGGTTTCGGACATCGCTGCGAGCTTTGAGCGCACAGTGGTAGAAACGCTCGTTGAGAAGCTTGTACGCGCGTCTGAGCGGCATTCACCAAACAGCATCGCTATCGGCGGCGGGGTGAGCGCCAATAAGCGCCTGCGCGAAACGGTACTTTCTGCCCTGCCTCAGGCGCGTATCATTCCGTTTGAATATTGCACTGACAATGCAGCGATGATCGGTGCCCTCGCCTACCAAATGGCGCAGCGTGGGCATGCTACAGACTTTCCTATACTCGAAGCCGACTCAAGCCTCGAAGTGTTGTAAGGCATCCTGAACGAGCTACCTCGGCGCGATAATAGACCGGTATCGATACTGCAAATAAACCGGTAGCCACATCACGAGTAACAAAGCGAGAAGAGATAGTTCCACCGCAAAGAACTTCAGATCATACAAATGCACTCCAACCCATACGGACACCAGCATCCATAGCGCCAAAATGGTCGCGACGGAGATAATACCCAGCTCCACAAACCATGCCCAGCGAGAAATGGGAATACCGGCTTGGATTGCTCGAAACAATCGGATGTTAAACCAAGCGCAAAACAATGCCAAAGCTATCGAGACACACAGTAATAGTTGCAGT
>CAYMMM010000022.1:0-5304 GCA_964391595.1 uncultured Candidatus Saccharibacteria bacterium
CCCCCCACACGCATCGCTTCGCGCTTCCGAGGTGGCTTTCTCGATCGGGTCAGGCACCAAGCCGGGCTGCACGAGTACTGTTTGTGGTACTCATGCCAATCTTTGTCTTCCTGCTCTTGAACGCATGCGTATCTGCCTACGTAGAGGGTGCAATATTCCCAGGTGTATCGATAGCGGGCGTGGATGTATCTGGGCTTACGCGCCAGCAGGCATATACCAAGCTGCAGGCGTTGCCACTAGGCAAAACCTATACGATCAAGGTAAAGGACAAAGTGTATGCGACAACAAATGACGCACTTGGCGCACGGTATAACCTAACGCGCACGATTGATATGGCATACGCTATAGGGCGCGACTCAGGGCTTCCTCTGGTCGGTCTTATGCAAACCAGCCCAAATAGGACACAGCTCAACCTGGCTTATGAAGTAGACTACGGAAAGCTGCAGAAGTTTACGAGCGCTATTACTGCAGACATCGGTACGCCAGCTAAAAACGCATCAGTCATAGTAGAGAACGGCGAAGTCAGGGCGCTGGCTGACACGCCGGGATTGGGACTTAACAGATCCGAGATAACAGCACTGCTCACCAAGACGATGGCAGGCGTATCTGATGCTACTTTTGTACTTACACCACAGACCGTTCCAGCCGATATTTCATACGACAAGACTGCAGCGGCAAAGACTGAAATAGCAGAATATTTGGCGCTACAATTTGATCTAGTCTATGAAGGACGGCATTTTGTACCGAGCACTACAAATATCGGGTACTGGGTCGAAGCAGTCCCTGATCGAGAAGTGAACGCGTCGGAGCTGGTCGTGCGTATAAACGAACAAGAAGTACGTGGCTATGTGCAGTCGGTAGCAAACCAGATCAATAAGAGCCCTGTCAATAAAAAAGTGATTATTGCAAACGGGGTCAGTTCTGTTGAGCGAGAAGGTCAAGACGGGATCGCACTCAATCAAGAGGCAGTGGTGGCAGCTCTCATGCATTCGATGCGAGATAAGCAAGGGGCGGCGATTAGTCTTACCACTTCGCCGGTTGCTTACAAGACAGAGACGATGCGTACGGTAAGCCTTGATGCACCAAAGTACATAGAGGTGAATCTCGGCTCACAGAGACTCTGGGCCTATGAAAATGGCAAGGTGGTCTATGCGAGCCCGATTACGAGTGGAGCTACGGGAGCCGGGCTCGGCACAGCTACCGGTCTTTTCTCGATATACTACAAGACCACCAATACATACCTCAACGGTCGTGCGTATGGATATGACTATAACGTGCACGTAAACTACTGGATGCCATTTTATCTCGGATACGGATTGCATGATGCCTCATGGCGCTCAAGCTTTGGTGGCTCTGATTATTACTATGGTGGGTCACATGGCTGTGTGAACCTTCCAGATGGTACAGCTGCCTTTATTTACGACTGGTCAGATGTTGGCACGCCAGTGTGGGTTCATTACTAGGGTAGACAGGGTATAATCATAAGTACTATGCAACCAAATCAAATGCCCTCGCCACCACAGCCCGAACGCCAGCCAGACCGATCTATCCAGGAGGCCACGTCACCAGGGCTTGAGCGTGCGCCAATAGAATCAAGTAGAGAACCAGCCGCCACTCCCCTGCCACCTGTCTCTGACGCAGCTGCGACAGTACCGGCAACCCATATAGCCGACGACCAAGCTGCCGTTGTTCCTGCACCAATTCAATCACCTCTCGAGGCTAAGGATGGAGACAATATAGAGCCAGTCTGGGTCGAACGAGTGGATGAGATTATCGAGAAACAGGCTAATGACCCCTATGAGCAAGAAGAGGCGGCTGAAAAAACCAGCCAAGAGTACCTGAAGGGGCGCTTTAATATTGATATAGACGGAGCGAATTAGAGCATGAGTGAATACGCCAGCTTACTCCTGCTGGTTTTTATGGTTGTCTTCCTCGGGGTAGGAGGAGCTGTTTTTTGGGTTGTCAGACGGCGCTTACAACACGCCAAAGATATCGAGAGGAGTCTGAAGATGGTGCCTCTCATGCTCCAGCTTCCTCCAGCTGAACATGATGAGAGTCAACGTGATGAGCGCGAAAAGATCAAAGAAAACGTCTCACGAGCAGAAGGGATTTATACACTTCTGTCGGGAGTTGCGACAAACCGTCGACTTCTCTATGCACAGCGTCATATTTCTTTTGAAATCGTCGCACAGGGAGAGCAGATATTCTTCTATATCGCCGTGCCGATCACTCTCGTATCGTCGGTCGAAAAGGCGCTTGTTGCGGCGTATCCGGACATCCAGATAATTCCTTCTGAAGATCATAATATATTCTCGAAGGTTGGTAAGATCGCTACGGTGGCAGGGGGCGAGATGCAGCTTGCGGCGGATGCGTACTACCCGATCCAGACCTACAAGTCGCTTGACTTTGATCCTTTGACAGGCTTACTCTCGGCGCTGACGAAGCTTAAAGCCGACGAGGGTGTGGTCCTACAGGTGATGTTTCGCCCATCCAATCCAAAATGGGCAATGAAGGCGCGCCAGTATGCCAAGGGCTTACTGAATCCTCAGCGCGCTACCATGCATGATCCTCTACACATTGCAGCCTCGGTGGCGAAGGCTCCGTTTGGGAGCCCTGACTGGCAAGCGAAGGAGCAACAGGGTGATCCGAGCAAGCAAGCCGACTCCATTGACCAGAAGCTAGCTCAGGCCGTAGAAGAAAAAGCCGCACAGCCGACATTTGAGACCATGATTCGAGTTGTGACGAGCTCGGATGATTTCAATCGGAGCAAGATGCTCGTCCAGGACATAGTGAATGGTTTTGCACAGCTTGCTTTGCCGGGCAGCAATAGCTTCCAATTCGTAGCAGCTGCATCTCAGCAGCAGCTTGCAACGGATATGATCTTTCGCTTCTTCCCGACGAATCGAAACAAAGTAATTCTCAACAGTTCTGAGCTTGCGACCATCTTCCACCTTCCGGGTAGTAACCTGGAGATAGCCACCCCACTGGAGCGCAAGGGCCTGAAGGAGGTTTCTTCGCCGGCAGACATACCTGAAGAGGGGCTGGTCTTGGGCAGCAACTTCTTCCAGGGTAAGGAGAAAGTTATTCGTCTCACGGACAAAGACCGCACGCGCCACATGTATATTCTTGGGCAGACGGGTACAGGTAAGTCAGTACTCTTATCAGACCTGATCGTACAGGACATGATGGCGGGCAAGGGTTTGTGCTTTATTGACCCCCATGGTGAAGTTGCAGAAGAAATTATTGCCAAGGTGCCACCACATCGTGCAGAAGATGTGATTTACTTCAATCCGGCCGACATGGCAATGCCTTTGGGAATGAACATCCTTGAAACAGACCCTGAACATCCGGAGCAAAAAGACTTTGTCATTCAAGAAACACTAGCCATGCTCTACAAGATGTATGATCCGAACAACCAGGGCTTCATCGGGCCACGCTTTGAGCAGTGGTACCGTAATTCTGCGTTGACCGTGATGGCTGATCCTGCTGGTGCAACGTTCCTCGAGATACCAAAGCCCTTCCTTGATGACGAGTTTCTGAAGGCGAAGTTTAAGTATGTCAAAGACCCGACGGTGCAAGATTTCTGGATCAATGAAATGGGTCAGACATCTGAACGCGATAAGAGCGAGATGCTCGGGTACTTCGTCTCAAAATGGGGCGCCTTCCAGTCAAATGAGACAATGCGAAACATTATGGGGCAGCATAAGAGTGCCTTTGATTTTGGGAAGGTGATGGATACGAATAAGATCCTGATTGTGAACCTCTCGAAGGGACAAGTAGGAGAGCTCAATGCTAAGTATCTGGGTATGATTTTTGTCATTAAAGTACTCGCTGCCGCCTTCGCTCGATCAGGGAGGTCCAAAGATCAGATGCCACTTTTTACGCTCTATGTTGACGAGTTCCAAAACTTTGCCACCGAATCATTTGCAACTATCCTATCCGAAGCTCGTAAATATAATCTGTGCTTGATCGTCGCAAACCAATTCATCGGCCAGCTGACAGATGAAATAAAGGGTGCGATCTTCGGAAATGTCGGCACACTCTTCACGTATCGTTGTGGTCCAGACGATGCCGAGTATCTCGAAAAACAATTTGCACCGAGTTTCGATAAGACGGATCTCGTCAATATGCCGAATCTCTCTGGTGCAATAAAATTGATGGCAAACGGCTTGCCTACCAAGCCTTTCACGCTTAAGCCAATCTTCCCGCCGATTGGTGGCTATGGAGATGCGAACGTAGCGTTGAGTGTAAAAGAGCTTTCGCGCAATAAGTATGGACGACCTAAAGACGAGGTAGCCAAGGAGGTTGCTACCGCACTTACTATGCGTGATGCCAAGAAGCCCGACCAGGCTCCCGCAGAGACTGCACCTGCAGCTACACAGCTTGTACAGTAGTTATGCTACAATTGTCATAACAACTAAGTAATAGATAGAAAAAAGACACATGCTATTTCGGGATTTTGTAACCAACCTCTCTACCGGTCGCCAGGATCGTGGCTTGATTCATTATTATGTGAAGCGCGTCAGTCAGGAGCAGGCAGTTCGTACCGCGGGTGCCGTATTGGCAGTTATGGTATCGGTCTTTCAGGTGCTGACTGTGATTGCGCCGCCACAGCATTCGGAGGCAAGCTCAGGATCGTCAAATGATGTCATTTATGGGGGGTATTCGTCGAAGGCTGATCTCTTGCGACGATACGACAGTGATTTAGAGATTAGGGCGGTGTATTTACAGATGAAGATTACTCGTCCCATGATCGAAGCAGCCACCAATGGGTCAGCCAACTCATCAGACAATACCTGGTCGGTAGGGAGATTGCCTCATGGTAGTCAGAATATTAAGTTTACCGTTGCCGGTGGGCGTACTCCATTCTATGTGCGTCCATTGAAGGTATGGGGGGCTGGTAAGCTTTTTCCTGGGCTGCATGGCGTGAACGCTGATGGGAATGAGTTTTGGATTCTCTATGATTGTGGTAACCCTGTAGTAAAGATCACCAATCAACCAACTAACCCTGGTCAAAAAGAAACTCCTACACCTACTCCTGCGACACCGATTCCGGTAACGCCGACACCAGCTACCCCGACACCATCGACTCCTATCCCGCCGACGCCACCTCCGATCAGTTACAACTGCGATAGCCTTGAGGCGATACCGGACACTAATAATCCGCAGCATTATGCACCACTTAAAGTTAGCTTCTCTACAGCCGCCACCGCCACCAACACTACCATCATTGGATACCTGTATGATTTTGGCGACGGGACTAAGGACGAGGGTAACAATCAGACCACAACACACACCTATACT
>CAYMMM010000022.1:5404-12392 GCA_964391595.1 uncultured Candidatus Saccharibacteria bacterium
TGTCAGTATGCTGTAGAGGTTGTGAGCCCGAATCTCGGGTATAAAAAATCTGCCCTCAACCTAACGCTTGTCGATAGCAACAATAACCCGACCAACGCCGCTGGCACACAGGCTCGAGCCGGAGACAAGATCAAATATACGCTTACCGCATATAACTCTGGAAAAGGAGGCGTCGAGGGCTTTGTATTTGATGAAGCGATTGGCGATATCCTAGAATACGCTACGGTGATCGATCAAGGCGGCGGCAAGCTCGTCGAGACACCGCTTCCGGGCAAGGCTGGTGCTGTAGCCACTTCACTCGTATGGCCAAGCATCCATATCGGTGCGGGTAAAACTGTCGAGAAGAGCTTCGTTGTGCAGATAAAGAACCCGATTCCAGATACGCCTATCGGGAAAAGCGATAAGCAATCCTTTGACTTGCAGCTCGATAATATTTTCTATGGGCAGGCTGTGAGTATTACCTTGCCACCGCCATTACCGAAGCGAATCGAGCAGGTGTCAGTAACGCTGCCGCAGACAGGTGCTTCCGCTGCAAATGTAGGTATCGCTCTTTTTGCTGCCGGCGCACTCTTTATCGCATTGAGGAACAAACTCATTAAACACGAGCTCGCAGTTCTGGCGAGTCTCCACGAAGGGATCCCATCATGAGCGAGCGAGAAAAACGCGGTGCGGCTGAAAAATCTGGTGCACATGCGGCCACCCAAAAAGAACTCAAAGAATTAGCTCAAAAAACTCAAAATGAGAAGGCGAGTCCTGACAAGACGAGTGAGGCAAAGCGTCAACAGGCTATAGACAAGGCGCGTGAGCAGCTTAAGTCTGCAGAGAAGCAGCCCGAAAAGACCGAGACACGAGCCGAAACGAAGTCAGAAAAAGCCGCCGAGCACAAAGCTGAGCAAGAGGCGAAGAAGGAGATTTCGACTGAGAAGCCAAATGAAAAGACTGAGACCAAGGCAGGGGACACGTCTGGTAAGCGTGCACGTAAACAAGCCTATGATCATACAATGGAGCTTGTTCGGACGCGCCTCACGCCAAGCCAGCAAGTGATGTCACGCATTGTACATAGTAGGCCAGTTGAGATTACGAGCGAGGTATTAGAAGAGACCCTCTATCGTCCGAGCTTTTTGATGGGTGGAACGATAGGTGCACTTATATTTGGAGGTCTTTTGTATATTTCGGCGCGTGTATATGGCTTTGAGCTATCTGGTAGTGAGTTCGTATTTGGGATTCTTGGCGGTGGAATAGTTGGTTTTGTTCTCGAAAAAATCTATCGATTGTTCCGCAAGAAGCCTCAGTAAGAGCACATATAACACAGCACGTCATACTTAAATCAGTGCGTGATAGTAGACATGTTTTTAGTCTCAGTTAGCGAACTATGATGCGAGTGACTGTGAGGTTCTTCTCATTTCCAGTCGTGAAGACAGTGACATTCTGACCCTTTTTGACGTCCGAGAGAGTGAGTGTGGTGTTCTGATGTGTGACGCGAGTACTCTCAGTGAGGCTGAAGGTCTTGGGCTGATTGTCTGAGCCGATGATGGTGATACTCATCCTATCTACTTTATCAACTGAGCCGGTAGCAGGAGCAGCTAAGGAGAGGCTGTCACCCAGCTGGGACAATAGATTCTCTGGCTTCTTTTGTTTCTTTTCAGCAACCGACTGCCCATAGTAGTAGCCAGCAGCAAATATGCTCGCGATAACTAATGCTGCCACCGTTATAATGACAGCGATAACACCAAGTCGTTTTTTGTGGTGAGTCGCTGGAGCAACTTTTGAATCATTCGAGCTTGTTGATTCTTTGACGCGAGTCAGATCCATATGCTTACGATACTATGTCACATTACGCAATGCAAACGGCTTATGCTCAAAAGTGGCATGAGAGACTCTGCTATTGCTCAAGAAAATGTTATGCTTAAGGTATATATATCTATGCGTAGTATACTTCTGCATTTCAGACAGGTCTTCTCACTGCCGTCACGGTCAGCTGCTAAGGTGGTTGGGGCTACACTTATGCTTTCACTGTTAGTGGCGGGCGGTATGATTTTTGCTCAATCTCGAGCTGTTAAAGCCTTCGAAGGAGAAGGTGCCGGCTCGGTGAGTGACCCCTATCAGATAACTTACTGTAGCGAATTGCAGGCGATAAACGATCACCCCGACGCGCATTTTGTTTTGACCCAAGATATTAATTGCGATTATTCTAGGAACCTCAATAATAATACTGGATTCTTGCCGATTACGGGTAAGAATGGCACTGGCTTTACTGGTGTGTTGGATGGACGTAATCATACGATCACCGACCTGTATATCGATAGTATTGATGTAGCTAATGGAATTGGTTTGTTTGCAAAGATCGACACAGGTGGCGTGGTGAAGAATGTGTCATTTAGCCAATCAAATTCGAGCTATCTCCTCATAAAGTCATCGTCAGAAAAAGGCTCAATGCTGACGGGTGTAGTAGCTGGCTCTAATTATGGGACAATTGAAAACGTATCATCCTCTCAAGATGTGAAGGGGTATGGGTATACTGGCGGATTAGTTGGGATAAACTACGGAAGCATTCGTCGTAGCGCGATGAAGTCACGAGTCGCGTATGGAAGTACGCAAACATCAAATGTCCTCGCCTATGGTCAAAAAACAGGCACAACAAATGTCACCGGTGGATTAGTCGGCTATAACGTAGGGACGATCACGGATAGCTATGCCGATACTCGTGTGGAGGTATTTGACGCCGAAAATGGTAATGTATTTAACTACTGCGGCGGCTTGGTGGGTGGCTATAATGGTGGCTCAATATCAAACTCGTATAGTGAAGGCACTATACACTGTAAGGGGTATGGCAGTACGCGTACTGGTATTGGTGGCTTCTTTGGCTTTGCCGGTGCACAACCAAGCGTGTTGCAGCACAATTTTGCCCGATCAAATGTGTGGCTCGGTAGCACGGGCGGTTCGGAGAGTATTGGTGGCTTTGGTGGCACGTATAACCCAGCTACATACCAGACCGTCATATTTGCCGACAACTACTATGATGCCTATGCGACGGGGCTTGAGACGTGCATTTGGTATGACGAGACAGGCTGTCATCAGCAAAACCTTGGGAATAGTGATCCTTATTATTTCTTAGGAAATACGACTAACGCCCCACTTGATGGTTGGGATTTTACTAATGTATGGTCTACGGTCGATGGCTCTGTCCCCAATCTTCGTCCTGCTATTCTCCCGCCCGATCCGCCCTCGGGCCTGCAAGCGACTCGAGATGGCACAAACTATCCTCTAAGCTGGACTGCCATGGATATATCCCCCGCAGTAACAGATTATAAGATTGAGTATCGTGTGGCAGTTACTGGGCTCATTCAAAACAATGGTCAGTCTGGCTGGACGACCTATGATGATGGTATTTCTACAGGCACTGAAGCAACTGTGCCAAACCTGTCGCGCAGCACGAGCTATGAGTTCCGAGTGCGAGCAGAAAATGCGCTTGGGGTGAGCTATCCTTCGAGGGGCGTGATCGTCAATGAAGACATCCCAAGTAAGCCATTGGGACTGCAGGCTACGAGCAAGGTGCGTACTATTAGTCTCTCGTGGGATAAAACCGAACCCGGTAGTGTCTACTTTGCTGAGTACCAGGAAGCAGGGCAGACCGATTGGAAGGTGGCACCTTTTGGGCTTTGGGACACGCCGCAAATGGGTATCTATAACCTTAAGCCGGCGACTACCTATAAGGTACGTGTGACAGCTCGAAACACAGCCGGATGGGGCCCTGCATCAGATGAGATCACCCTAACAACGGACGTACTACATAGCTATACGATTTCGAATTGCCAACAGCTACAGGATATGCAAAATGATTTGGCAGGCATCTATACGCTCGATCGTGATATTGACTGCTCGGCAACAGTGTCTTGGAATAATAACAAGGGATTTCAGCCTATTGGTTCATCCCCCGATGTGTTCAACGGCACCTTTGATGGTCAAGGGCATACTATCTCGGGCTTATATATCGATAGTACGGCTGACATAGAGTCGGGCGGTTCCTTCGGTCTAGCAAACAACATCAACACAATCGCGGGCTTCGTCAAGGGTGTCGGTCTCTTTGGAGTAGCTGCGAGCACGAGTATTCATGACTTTAAGATGCAGGATGCGAGTGTGTCGGCAAACTACCTCTACGGAGCACCAGAAAACCTACTGACGATCCTGCCAGAGACTCAAGGTGCTATTGCTGCTGGATCAGCTATAGGGGTATTAGCAACTACTGCCGATGGTGTGCACGACATCACAGTAACTGATAGTGACGTGAACAGTAGCGTGATAAGTGGTGGTGTAATTGGCTATCAGCTCTCGATGGTTAGTCTGACGCAGATGAGCTTGCCCTGGGATACTGGGTCTGCGAATCTGAGTGATCTCACTATGGAGCGAGGGAATACTGAAGGCCTTTTCGCGTCGGGTGGGGTGATCGGTGGGAGTACACTTTGGTCTGGCGTAGGACCGATACAAGGCGATAGTCGGAGTGTAGATTTTGCATACACCAACATAACATCATCGGCTTCAGTGAAAGGGTGGATATCAGGTGGGATTAGTGGTCTCAATGTCTCTGTAGATGATTTAATCGCGACACTTGCGACTACCTTCTTTCGTGAAGAAGGTGTAGTTACTGGAAGTGACTTCGAACGCGGGATAGTTGGCGATACAGCGCCACGTACAATCATGACCAATGTGCGTAACACTGGCTCCGTTACCAATTGTCGTGTGGTTTCGATTGGTGCAAATGGTGGCATCTTAGGTATCGGAGTTGGGGTCAAGATGACGAACGTTTCGAATACGGGTACGGTGTCACAATGCGCTGATACATCAAATGATGCAGTGGTGTATGGCGGGGCTATGGGCGGGATTTCTGGAATCCTCGTGAATTCTCAGATATTTGATAGTACAAATGCAGGTACTGTTGCTGCTGTTCTTGTGCCAAAAGACCATCCAACGCAAGCGCAAAGCTACGGTGGGCTAGCTGGCGGGATGGTGGGTGCCATGATGAACCTCGGTGGGTTTACTGATAAGACGATGATTGCTCGGAGCTCAAGTTCTGGGAATGTAACTATAGATGGAGGAGAGACGGTTACTGGCACGTTTGGTGGACTCGTCGGAACGGTGCTTGGTACTGGTACGTTTGATTCAGTCACTGCTACTGGAAATGTCGTGCGCGATATTAAGTATCGACGTATAGGAGATAGTACACTCGGCATGCCCCCGAATGTAACAGCTTCTGGAGGCTTGATCGGGGCTGCGATTGGTCTTGATATGCCACTGGCTCTGGCGAATTCCCTTACCCCAACACAAGGAATTAATATCACAAATTCACATGCCTCTGGGCTTGTGCAGAATACAATTCAGGCGCCTGGGCAAGATGCCACGATAAGCGGCGGTCTCATCGGCATTATGCTTGGTGAAGGCAATCTCAATAACGTTTATGCCACGGGTGCTGTTACCAATGACTCAGATGACACGCTAAGCTCTTTTGTCGAGCCAGCACCAGGTTCGCCAGATAATGTGCCTCTCGAAGAGCAGACCTGGATTTTTAATGATCGGACGAAGCTGAAAACCCATATTTCTGGTGGGTTGATCGGAGCCGCACTCGGTGCAAGCCCGACGTACTATCTGTCACTGACGAATCAGAAAACACCTGGATTAACAATCTATGACTCACATGCATCCGGCTCGTCAAAAGGCCTGATCTCCGGAGGCCTCATCGGTATAACTGAGCTCAAGACTTCAATTGAGAAGACCTACGCGGAAGGCACGGTGCATGGTACTGTGGCTGGAGGATTTATTGGAGTGGCTGGAGTGGCTAGTAATGCTGCGCCGGTAGCCGGTGGATTGGCTGAGGAAATATTGAGTATTATTTATCCGATAAATGAAGCAAACCTCGATGTGTATCAGTCAGTTTCGCCAATCGAGATACGTAACACGTATACCACAAGCCCTATCGAAGCAACACCATTGCGTGTAGAGATACAGGGCCAATCTCAAGACCCAAATTATAAGTTTCTGAAGTTTGAGCCCTTTGACTTCCCAACAGTTGCTGGTGGATTCATCGGGGCTATGGCAGCTCCGGGTGGAAAGATAGAAAACTCATACGCGAGTGGCACTATTACCGCGAATAATGCAGCACAAGGACCGATTTCTAAGACGGCACTCAAGATAGTCAGTAAGACTACGAATGGCCCAGCTTGGTTTGTTGGTACGGCAAAAGCCCTCGGAGATATGAATGTCACAATACCGACACTCCCAAATATAACAGGTGGTATTTATGGGTTTGAAGCGGGCGCTCCACTACTGAAGTTTGGTAATGTTTTGCAGGCGACAACGGGCGACCTTGGACTCGATAACTCGAACATCAGTACCGATCATTATGCGCTCTTATCATTCAGTGAGCCGACTAGCTTGAAGAATGTATTCTCGGCTTCTAAGATTCAGGCCACCGGTTATACGTTTGTTGGCGCAACATCGGGAGGCTTCATTTCACCTTATACAGGTATCTGGGAAGGTTATCTACCGGCAAGTAACATTTATCGGCATGAAAACGTATTTGCTGATAAGCAAACCACGACTACAGCAGACTGCAGCGGACTCTTGAATTCTAAGGATTTCGTTGATGATAATGCTGGTCAGTACTTTGAAATCCCAGAATTTGTCTATACGATGTTTCCACCGATTGCATGTAATAGTGTTAATACCGATGGTACGCAGCCGCGTTATTTCATAAACAACAAAGTAAATGCACCACTCGATACCTGGGACTTCGGCTCGGTGTGGGTGACGCGCAAGAACGATTATCCGAAGTTTACTGGTGAGCCAGGTACCCCAACTGGCACTGGTACAGGCGGCACAAATCCGAGTACCAGTCCGAACCCTATCCCGAACCCTACGCAATCTGTCGCTCCAAATGCTGTGCCTCCCGTAGGCTCCGGTACTCTGTCGAGCTTGACGGGCGAAGGTGGCTTGA
>CAYMMM010000023.1:0-4238 GCA_964391595.1 uncultured Candidatus Saccharibacteria bacterium
CAGGTTCTCATCCTGGTAACCGGAGTTCGACTCTCCGTGGGATCACCAAGGTAAGTCGCTCATCTTATATGGATGGGCGTTTTGCTTTGGAATCGCTCATTTCTGCAGCTCAGTTTTGGTATAGTATACCGCTTATGGCATAATTATATGTAATGAATATAGTGCGTACAAAAGCAGAAGCACAAGCAATGCTTAAGCAAAATAAGATAACTTGGCTGCGATTTGCTGCTCTTTCGCTTGTCATGCTAACCCTCACGACACTTGGCGTAGTCTTACATGACCATGGCTCCGCGCAAGCTGCTGGTGAGCTGACGATTACATTCCCGCAGCGCAGCATCGGATTACACCCAACGACTGCAACGCGTACTATCCGCGATCAAGCTGATACCGGCTTACAATCCGGAGGAGACTTCACTATACCGTACATTCAGACTGAAACCACATTCACTCCCGAAGTAACGGTAGATAGTGGGTCTGTCCCTGTAGATGGAGGCATCAAGTTCGTACTCAATGAAGGGCAGGGAAACGAGCGAGTTCTCTATGATATGTCTGGCACCGGACCTTACTCAGTGAGCTTCGAAGCTCTCGATCGTGGTACGTATACACTTGATACGTATGTCGTGAATGGAAGTAATGTTGTGCAGGTTGGCGCAGGGAAGCATGACACCATGACCGGCATAGGTATCGGTGATATTATCGCGGTAATCGGCGACTCGACAACCGCTGGCTTACCGTATGACCTGGATCCGGTATACAACTGGACTCAAGCAGGTGTCGGCGAGCTATCTGATGATAACCGTAACTTTGCTCAACAGGATCCAAACGACGGGCTTTACTACTTGAGTTTCACAAAGGAGCTGAATAACACGCTGTCGCAAAACTATGGCTACCCGGTATTCATAATGAATGAGGGTATTGGGGCTATTGAGACCGGAGGGTATTCGCAATATATGCAGAATTCAAATGACTTCCAATCTCGTATGACATCCCTTAAGCCAACTAAATGGGTAATCCATCTTGGGATAAATGATGTACGAGGTGACAATCTTGCTCCTGGCTATATAGCTGGAGTTGAGAGTATGGTCGATGAGATTATAGCTTCATACGATGCGCGTCCGGCTGACATCTTGATCGCAAAGCCGATGTTCATCCAAGAGGACCAGGTACACTCTGACATCCAAGCAACGTATGCTACAGCAATTGATGCGCTCGTTGCAGAAAGGGGGCTGTCTTTAGGGCCAGACTACTACCATGATTTTGCTGAGCGATATAATGACTTTTATTCGGCAACATATCATCCTAATCAGGCGGGCTATCAGGAGATGGGGCGTTTGCTTGGGTTGTCCCTCGCAGCTCCAGCCAATGTACAGGGGATACAAGATGGTACTGACTTCACGATTTCTTGGGACGACCTGTCGCTGCAGCACCCTGAGGTCGCAGGGTATCGCATTAAGTACGGTACAGAGCCAGGGGTGTATTCACAGACAGTAGACGTAGGTGATGTTACGCAAGGCACGATTTCTGTCGAGCAAGGGCAGATTTACTACTATACCGTTGAGGCGTATTACAGTGGGGTTAGCGCCAACTACAATGGAGACCCATATACGATCGTTGCAAACTCAACTGAAGCACATGAGCAGCAGCTCTTCGTTGACGGCGTACCGAGTAAGCCACTGAATGTGGTCGCAGAGGTGGGTGTGCAGTATGCAACAATTAGTTTTGACCCACCTGCAAGCGATGGAGCACGAGTAATCACGAGCTATACGGTCACCTCGATACCGGATGGTATCACAGAGACCGGAACCGGAAGCCCGATCGTAATAGACGGACTGACGAGTGGTGTCGAGTACACCTTTACAGTACGTGCCACAAATAGCGCTGGCGATAGTCCTGAATCAGATGCTTCGAATGCCGTAACGCCTCCAATTACTACAGACCTTTCTGTTGACTTGAGTCTCGATAATCCCGAGGATGTTTTACCTGGCAATACGGTCAGCTTTACTGCGCGAATTACGAATGAAGGAGTGGATGACCTGGACTTAAGCGCGTTTAATGATTCGGTGATGTCGCCACTGCTGTCAGTATTTGTGCCGGCGAATGATTTGGTATTCACTGGTGTCACCGCAGACAATGCTTCGTGTGAACCTGGAGATCTTATCGCCGATAGCCCATATGCCGCATATTTCCCAAACCATACTGACTACAGCACGATAGGCTGCATTTTTACTGGAGATACCACAATTCTACAGACTGGCGAAAGCTATGTAATGCGGTTTGATTTCGAAGTGCTAGAAACGGTTGGTGATAGTTTTAGTATGTATGCAATGAATACTAATGTAACTCGCGATCCAGATATGCCAGAGATAAATGGGGTGTACATGGGTGGGCCAGATTTTCTAGATGGCTTTTTGGCGACAAACATCAATAACGTGGCGAGCTACACATACCCGCAGGTACCATTTGTAGATGCTAATGGTGACAGTATCGATGATAATGCACAACCCTATGTCGGGAGTTTTACAAATGACGTGACTGGAAAGCTCGTCGCGATTGATCTGACTTCAGACTGTTCGTTGACTGAATCAAGCTTGCAGCAAGAAGCTGATCTAGGTACTCAAGATGCGGCTTATGCCTATCCAAATGGTCTCGTAGGATTCAGCGCGGCCTGTACATCTTCTGAAATTACCGTCACGCATTATTATTACGATGTAACGGGTGAGTGGGTGCTTCGTAAGCACAACCCTGGGGCGAGCAGTTTCTTCGATGTGTCGGATGCGAGCTATGATCAGATTACGATTGATGGTCATTCGGTGTTACGTGTGAGGTATGTCGTAGAAGATAATGGGGTGCTAGATCTGGATCCTGCCGATGGGGTAATTACTGATCCTGTCGGTTTGGGTCTGCTCCAGGTGGCGGCGCCAGCTACAGGAGTGAAGCACAAATAATGGCACGCACAAAGCAAACAAAGCCCATAATGCCACCATACACTCAGATACCTATCTTTACATGGAAACGTGTCTGGAAGAGTCTGATTTTCTGGTCGCTGACAATTGGATGGCTGTGGCTTGTGGGCGTGTACGCAAAGGTGCCAGGTCTCTATCAGCTTCTTCCTTATCTTGCAATACTGGCATGCATATATGAGGTTATCGTTAAGATTCCGTACGTCCTGTATGTGCGCGCAACAGGTAAAGTGCTGTTTATCTTTTCAGGAAGTACGCCGATGCTGATATTGAGGGGACTCAGTGACGAGCTGATCCAATACAAGGGGACGAGCTATATCGGCCCATGGCGTAGTTTTTTGTTTATCATCGTGTTGGTCTTCTTCTTCTTATTCTTTGTGGTTGGTCCAACTGCGAATTTCTATGCGCATTATGTGATTCACGTGCAGTAGATCTCTCGATAGCGCGACACTCGATCGACGTATAAAGTATTGACAAAATACACCTATTAGTGTATAGTTGTCAGGTTTGCCAAAAAAGGCGCCATTCCTCTCATATCCGAAAACTCTAGACACGAGGTCTCACCATGAACCTTCAGAACCCACTCAAGTTCCTTCCGCTCCTCTCCGCACTATCCATCATGATTGGCGGCCTTCTCGGCTTCCAGTCGGCTGGTGCGCAGCAGGGCATCAGCTCCACCGCCATGATCCAGGGTCAGACGACCTGCACCGACGGTGGGGTGGTGGCTTCGGTCGATGTCGGCAACCCGTTGCCGGGCTTCACTGCCTACTACGACATCGGTCTGGGAGAAGATTTCCAGACCAGCGATGATCTCGCTCCCGGTCAGTGGTACCACTTCGAGTTTCTCCTGCCTCATCAGGAGTTCCTCGCGACTACCACGGATGCCTTCATGACGGCCTACCCGGACAACCCGGATGAGCCCGAAGATGTGCTGACAGTCCAGATTGCTTGGCCGGCGGTATCGTGCGGTCCGCACCCCACCATCGTGACCGAGACGGTTCCGACAACGGCTGCGGTGATCCAACCCGTACTCGAGTTGGAGACCACGACCAGCATGGAGCCCATCACCACGACGTCCTTGCCCGAAGTGGGTGGCGCTGACATCGAGATCATCGATGCCGCCACACTTGATCGGGTCGAGACGACAACCACCACCGCACTCGAGCCCACGGAGTACAGCACCGAGCCGCGTGATGAGCTGGCTTACACCGGATCCTCGCGTCTCAACTCGGTCTTCCTGTTCTTCGGACTCGGGCTGGCGCTCATCGGTATCAGCGT
>CAYMMM010000023.1:4338-12066 GCA_964391595.1 uncultured Candidatus Saccharibacteria bacterium
TTTACTGACGACTACCAGTGTGCGTTGAGAGCAAGCTCGATCGCGTACTGGGGCCAGAAGTCACCCGAGGTGGGTCCGCCATGGCAGTTGGTCGCGTCATCGCCCGCTTTGCCATCTGATTCTCCGGGGATTTTGATCCACAGATACGCGTCGACAGCAGGGTTGTTGGTGATCGCATGTGGTGGTTCGCCGAGGGCACGCCCAGCAGGGTTACACCAGTCGTTTCCTCCTGGTACAGCTCCATTACCGTTGCGACTGGTGTCGATGACGGATGGCCGGCCGGTTGCGTCATACAGCGTCTGAGCATAGTCGAGTGCTGTTGGTGTATCGTAGAAGTTCGACACATTGATCGCGAATCCGCGCAAGCTATCGAGCTTGAATCGCTTCAGGCGACGGATCATCTCTTGTGGCGTGCCCCAGCCGGGGTTGCCTGCGTCAAGGTAGACGGCGTGGTTGCTGTCGCTCAAACGGTCGATGGCGTACTGGAGCTGCGTGATCCGGTCTTGACTGAGGTCGCGAGTCGGGCAATCCCAACTTGCAACAGCATCCGGCTCGAGGATGAGGACAGCAGGCGATGCACCAAGTCCGGCAACGACTCCATCGATCCAATGCCGATACTGCGCACTGCCATCTGCACCTCCACCTGCATCTGCGCTGTCGCAATCCCGATTGGGGATGTTGTACAGGACGAAGATGGGTACGGCTTGTGCTGCTTCGGCGTTCTCACGCCATGAGCGAATAGATGCGGTGATGTCGACATCCCAGTCGCCGAACCAGATTGCCCATGGTTGCTTGCCGATCTTGTGCAGGGCGATGCTTTCGCGGGAATTGTCGGGATAGCTCTTGGCAGCCTGCATGGCGACGTCATTCGGGTCGTCATAGATCGCTCGCTCGATGAAGAGGTTGGCGGAACGAACAGGTACATCATCGCCCTGAGAGCTGTTCGCCAATCCAATGCCAATCAGGACGGTGGTAACGATCAATGTCAGCAGGGCGATGATGCCCGGCGTTGGTGGAGTGGGATCATCCATGATTCATCCAGTCTAAATTGAGGTTCTGCCTGTCGCGTTTGCGGGCAGGGTAACGGCGTCATACTACAACCGCAAAGGCAATAAGTCAATGCCAGGTCTTAAATATCAGTAAACTCACGGAGTTTTTCGAGGCTGATTTCAAAGCCCGAGAGTCGATTACGAAATAGCCCAGATTTGGCTGGCTTAATTACACCAGCTTTTGTTAGTTGCCGAAGCTGGACAGTCATAGTCTCGCGTGTGGTCCCAACCATGCTTGCGAGCTGGGCGTGGCTGAGGGGGAAGGGGAGGGTAATGACTCCATCGCGAACTTCTGTGCCGAAGCGCTGGACGAGTAAGGCAAGATAATTGATAAGCTTGGTATCCGACTTGGCTTGCAAGATGTTGTCTAGCGTCTGGGCGAGCTCATCGTTGCGGGTCATTACATAGCGCACGAGGTCAAGCAGCGTGGCAGGCTCCTTGGCGAGCGCCTTTGCAAGTGAATCTGACAGCCGAACCCTCAGTGTGCCATCAGTGAGCGCTTCAAAGTAGTGACGATGCGAGTGATCATGAAAGAATGCTGCTTCGAGATTGATCACATCTCCTGGACCAAGGATCGAAATGAGCTTCTCGTCACCATCATCCGCGATCGAGTAGGCCTTAAGATAGCCATCGGTGATGAAGTACACATCCTTGTTCGTCTCATCCTGATGCAGGAGGACATCACCTTTGTGAAAAGGACGAGTAGGCTGAGAGTCAAAGAATGCTTTGAGGTGTTTCATGGCTATATTGTAGCAGTTATCCCTGGCAGTTTACGAACCTGTACCGTACAATAGACTGATATGAAAGACATCATCAAAATACTCAAATACAGTGCAAGCTTAAAAAAGTACTACATAACGATCGCGATTTTTGTGGTTGTCCTGGCAGGGCTCAATCTCGTGCAGCCGTTTTTGACGAAATGGCTGGTGGACTTAATCACGAGCTACACCCGTGGTCAATCAGTAACAATATATGATGCGATTGTACCGCTTGCACTGATGCTGATCAGTGGCGTAGTTGTAGCGCTCCTTTCTAATCTAAACGGCTACCTAGGTGATCGTATGTCGGTGAAGCTCAATACACTGCTTTCACAACGCTACTATGACCACTTGATGCGCTTGCCGATTCAGTATTATGACTCAGAACAGACCGGCAAGATCACCGCTCGCCTCGAGCGAAGTATTTCAAGTCTGTCGCAGCTGATGAATGCTCTTGCAAATAACTTTGTGCAGTTCTTCCTCACGACCATCGTGACCCTGCTTGCCATAGCGTTTTATTCATGGCCCATTGCCATCTTGTTGCTGACTATCTTCCCGAGCTACATATATATTACGCAGCTCTCGAGTAATGCATATCAGAAAAAACAAGCGATCATCAATCAGAACCTTGATGTGGCAAACGGTCGGTTTGTTGAGTCAATAGGGCAAGTCCGTGTCGTCAAAAGCTTCGTCCGTGAGCTGGGGGAGCTGAAGTTCTTTGCCAGTAAGCGCAATAAAATCGAAGAGGTCGCCCGCGCGCAATCTATCGAGTGGCATCGGTATGACGCGTATCGACGCTTGGCACTTGGCATGGCATTCTTCTTGATCTTCGTAGTAATAACTTGGCAGGCTTTAGGTGGAGCATATTCTGTCGGTACGGCAGTTCTACTCATTACTCTCGCTAATCAAGCACAGTTTCCGCTCTTTGGTGCGAGCTTTATGATAGAGGGAATCCAGCGAGCACAGGCTGACAGTCGTGACTACTTTGAGGTTATGGATACGAAGCCTGCAATCACCGATGTAGACGGCGCGAAGGCTCTGAAGGTTACTGGCGGCGAAGTACGCTTCGACGGTGTGACATTTGCATACCATCGAGGTGGTACCGTACTTCGTGATGTGAGCTTTACGATCCCTGCCCATAGCAAGGTCGCGTTGGTGGGTGAGAGCGGCGAAGGTAAGTCGACTATTGCAAATCTTATCGTGCGATTTTATGAGACGCAAAAGGGCTCGATCTCGATTGATGGTACGTCGATCGCTACAGTCACTCAAGAAAGCCTTCGTCGTCAGGTTGGGATTGTATTCCAAGATCCGTCTCTCTTCTCTGGGACTATCGAAGAGAATATCACGTACGGACTTGGTAGGCGCTACACACAAGCTGAGCTCGAAAAAGCTGCCAAGATGGCCAATGCAGCGGACTTTATCAAAAAGCTGCCAGATGGCTACAGAACGGAAGTGGGGGAGCGTGGAATTAAGCTGTCTGGTGGTCAGAAGCAACGCATTATTATCGCTCGCGCACTCCTCAAGAACCCGCCAATTCTGATCCTTGACGAAGCTACGAGCTCACTTGATGCTAAGGCTGAACATCAGGTACAAGAAGCGCTCGAACGGCTCATGAAGGGGCGTACTACGATCATTATTGCGCACCGATTAAGCACCATTGCGGGTGTGGATACAATCATTGGCCTGAAGGGCGGCAAGATAGCCGAGCAAGGATCTCCTACCGAGCTAGCACGTAAGCGAGGCGGGATTTATGCCGAGCTACTTACACTGCAGACCGCAAGCACTGACGCTGTGAAGAAGAAACTCAAGCAGTACGATATCGCCGCCTAGTATTGGGGCTTGAGCAAGGTTTGACACGTTAGTTCATCTTTCTTATGCTTAGGCTAATTTAATATAAGGGTAAGACAGATATGGATCAACCGGGACAAACAAATAATCCGAATAGTGCGCCGAGTGCGCAACCAGCACCACCTAACCAACAGCTACCGTCAGCCCAAGCGGCCGCTCCAGTGAAACTTGCACCGGTTCCACCACCTCAACCAGGCACACCGCCAGTAGCTCCGAGTGAAGGTGCTGTGCAAAATAAGAAGTCAAAAGTCCCTCTGATAATTTTTATCATTTTGGGCATTATCGTCGGTGTTTTTGTGGTGGCTATTGTTTATAATGCCGTGTCGCGATTAAAGTCTAAGAACGCTACCACGACCACTTCTCCATCCGTTCAATCATCGTTGAGCACGAATGCATCTATCAATACATGTGGGGTCGAACTAAAGAAATATAATGACGATGACGAGAAGGGGCACATTACAGCAGATCGATTCCCTCAAGGTTTTCAGATGTGGGATGCCGGTGGTGAGGATAGTATCCGCGAGTACTGTGAAGGGGCTAAACTCAAAGAACGCGCAGAAGGCTTTGTAGCAGCCTTAAGTGACCATAACTGGGATACTGCTTATACCTATCTCTCAAAAGATGCGACTTCGGTATCAATACAGAAGAAGAAAGCTGATTGGACTGCTGAATATGGCTCATATACTTTTCCTCCTTCAAATTGGCCGTACTATGATGCTGAAGGGGCAAAGAATGATCCACCGTACTACGTGATCGAGCCTTGCCGCAAGGAATATGGTGCCGGCTGGACCAAAGAGATGAAGACCGGTTCGTATCGCACGCCATTTCTCATGCTGAATAAGGAGAAAGGGGTCTCGACAACTATTTTCTTGCTCATGAGTCTAGAGGACGGAGTATGGAAGGTGGCTGGTGAGAATAACAAGCTCAATAATGCTACTGGTATCTTGAATGCGGATGCCTACTCAAACGCTCAAGGTGATCGGGCATTTACCAATCCTTTCGATTGTGCGCAGTAGTATACGTTCTGCTACAATAAACATGAGTTACATCGTCAATAATTTATAGGAGTTCTTATCATGGCAGAAGCCAAAAAGTCCAAAAACTCGGGGGATTTAATCGCAGTACTCGAGCCATATTTTACGAAACAGGCGCCTTTTCAGCTCCCTGAAAATGTTCGCACTGCACTCGTCCAGTGGCTACCGTGGATCAATATCGTACTCGCAGTCTTCGGTGCATTAGCTGCATTATCCCTGCTTGCACTCTTAGGGGTAGCAAATGTCGCAACCGCAGGTCTTGTCAGCGCCGTAGCTGGGCCTTGGCTGTGGATCGCATTTGCGGCTCTCGTGGCTCAAGTTATCGTGCAATTTGTGGCTTTTCCAGGTCTGCAGGCTCGCAAACTGAGTGCATGGAAGCTGCTCTTTTGGGCAGATGTCATCTCATTTGTATACAATATCGTGAATGGAGTTGGTAACCCAGTCAGTCTCGTCGGTTCGTTGATCTCAGGTATCCTCGGCCTTGTTGTCGGCCTCTACTTGCTCTACCAGATCAAGAGCCACTACAAGTAATCGGCTATCGTTTCATGCAAAACACCCTGTTCGCGCAGGGTGTTTTTGTGTAGAATGTTGCAGATATGAAAATGCTCAAAACAAATCATGGTGACGTGCAGCTGCCGGCCTTTTTCCCAGATGCAACTCGTGCGACCATCAAATCTGTCGATACTGAAGGTGTGAAGGCGACCGGAACGCCAGGGATGGTAATGAACACCTATCATCTCGCTAATCTCGGTCTGGTCGACATTATCGCCGAGCAGGGTGGGTTGCATGCGTTTACTGGTTGGGACCGACCGATTATTACCGACTCTGGTGGCTTCCAGGCTATGAGCTTGGTGCGTGAATTCAATACTGGCGGGAAATTCACTGAAGATGGCGTGCAATTTCAGGACTCAGCTGGCAATAAGCTGATGCTTACACCGGAAAGCTGTATCGATTTTCAGCTCAATCTGGGCAGTGACATTATCATGATTCTCGATGATTGCACGAAGCCTGACATGCCGTTGACGGAGCAGCTCAAGAGTGTCGAGCGGACCATCAAATGGGCGAAGAGGGCACGCACTCATTTCGATAAGGTAACAGAAGGCATGGATGTGAAGCCATTGCTCTTTGGCATCGTGCAGGGCGGGGGAGATCGTGAGCTGCGTCGTACGTGCGCTTCTGAGCTCGCAAAACTCAACTTCGATGGCTATGGCTACGGCGGCTTTCCAATAAATGACAAAAACGAACTGCAGGTAGAGACTCTCCAGGCCGTGGTCGACGACACGCCGGCAGAGGCGATCAAGTATGCCATGGGCGTTGGTACTCCCGAGCAGATCGTAGCATGTGTACGAATGGGCTATGACTTGTTTGATGTCGTTATCCCGACCCGCGAAGCTCGTCATCGCAAGCTGTACGTGTGGAACGGAAAGCCAGAAGACTTGGATCTTGATAAGACGTTTCATACGACGATCACGATGAAGAATCTGTCGTTACAGAATCAATCTGGCCCTATTGACCCTCACTGTGACTGCGAGACCTGTCAGCATTATTCGGCGAGCTATGTGCATGCGATGTTTCGGGCGAATCTGCCGGTGGCGGAGCGTATGGCGAGTATTCACAATTTGCGCTTCTACGCGAAGTTGATGGAATTGATGCAGATATAAAAAGACCCCCAGAGGGGCACCCACGCGTTTGGTTGTACGTGGGTGCCCATGAGGGTGGTCTCACCAGTCGAGCTCGGTGTCACCGATCCTCAGGAAGCCGTGGGACCCATTTGGCCAGAAGACATAGCATGCGATGTCCAGGATCTTGATGAATTCAGCAGGGACGTCAACTTCCTTTCGGAAGTACAGCCAGAACCATTCGTAGATGAGCTCCTTCAGCTTGGCTGTTGCCTCGAGGTGCTGTTCCTCAGTGAGGCTTGCTTCAGTAAGCTCGATCTTGATCCAGAGATCGGGTGCGTGGACGTCATGACTGTTCGTGAGCACATGACTGACCTGCACCGTGACGGGTGTCGTGTCTTCTTCGAGGCACAGGGCTTCACGGTTGTCGACCATGAGCTTGGGAAGTGCTCGACCGAAGTTCACGATCTGACGCGGCTGCGGTTCGAGTTCCTCGAAGGGAACATCGGTGTGTGGGTGCCAGCCACGCTTGCTCGAGAATTGTACGAGAGGCATGGTGCCACTCCTTTGTGGTGCGACGAGGGGATGCCTCGATCACTCAGCTATTGAATGATTAATTCAATATATCATAAAAAAGTAAATAAGTCAATATATTACCCTTCCCATTTCTCTGGTAGTCGTAATTCTATGCCGTCGAGAGGCTCAGCCGGATTACTGTCGATGCAGGCACGCAGGTCGGCTTCGAGCTGTTTCTGATCGAAGTCAGATCCAATAAACACGAGTCGGGTGCTCGGTTGCTCGTCTTTACGCCAGTTATCCCAGTAGAGTTCTGATCGAGTGCCGACGAGCTGGAAAATATACTTGCGGTTATGCCCCTTGCTGCCGAGATTAATAAAGCCTTTAGCCCGATACACATTCTTGGGAATCTTACTATTTACAAACTCTTGGAACTTCATTGGGTGTAATGGTTTAATCAGCTCGATAGACAGGTGCTCAAACTTCTCATGTAGGTGCTCATGATGATCATGTTCGTCGTGTACATGTTTCTCAGCAGCATCCCATATGCGATCTGGATCAGTTAGGAGGCGCACATCGACTTGTGCCTTCACAGTCTCGAAGACTCGTGCGCGCGGGTTTGTCATGTCGATGAGTTGCTTGATCTCGGAGATACGTGCTTCATCGATTAAGTCAGTTTTATTGATGATGATGAAGTCGGTAAACTCGAGCTGGTCAGCGGCATTAGTGTGCTCTTTCGCATTCTGGATCACGTGCTCGGCATCGATGACGGTCACAATTGCATCAAGCCGCACGCCAATGCCTTTCATATCGCGAAGGGTTAGTGCTAGATCGCGCGGCTCAGCCAGGCCACTGGCTTCGATAACAATGAGATCGATATCGGATCCGACATAAGCAAACTGTG
>CAYMMM010000024.1:0-11498 GCA_964391595.1 uncultured Candidatus Saccharibacteria bacterium
TTGAAAGTTGGTCGAGATCTTGGTCTGCAGCGTTTACATCCTGCTGATCAAGCTCGCTGCGGGCCGACTTCACATCGTCTATGGTTTTTACTACAGGCGAAGGGCTTGTCGTCTTAGCTTTAGGTTTTAGTGCTACAAAGATTAATGCACCGATTACAACACATATACCCACAATTATAAATATCTCGATATAACCAATACCACTACGCCGCTTCATTACACACCCCCACTTGGTGCGGGAGTGGGCGTTACGCTAGCAGATGCGCTAGGCTGCACCGCGGTGAGCACAGCATCCAGGTAGTTTCGGACTGATTCGCGATATGCCTTCACCGTAGCTTTATAGGCTTCTACTTGAGCTTTTATGAGTGATGCTTGCTCCTTCGCGTCATCGTTCTGGCAAGAAAATCCCTGCGCCGTGACCTTGATCTCTGCCAGTGCTGACTCTGCCGCCTGTTGCTTGGCCTGGATATCTGCAAGCAATGCCTCACTATTGGGTACCACAATGCCATTCGCATTCACATAGGCCTCGACGCGAGTAAGTATTCCCTCGATACGTGACTTGATCTCACCTGACCGCGCGTGAATATTTTCAAATCGCTGCTTCGCATCTGATTCTTTTTGTTCACAGCGCTTGATGCGGTTATCGTCTTTGCGAGCTTCGCGCTTCTGATCAATGGCGGCCTTGAGCTTTTGAGCTGATTCCCTGAGGGCCTCCGACTGATGTTCGAGCTCATGTTCCTGCTCATTGCGATGTTCGGGTGTGCTACTCGGTGAGGCAGTGACCGAGCTCGATACCTCGGGGGTGTCATCATCCTCTCCATGATGTGCGATGGCTGATGTTGTGGTGCCAAAGAGCAATAATGCTACAATGCTGGCGCGTAAGAATACCTGAGATGTCTTCATATACTCAAAACTACACCGCGATGCGATGTAGTGTCAAATAACTTATGTCTACGTCAGATGGATCGGCGAGTACGAAATTAGCCGAGTTTGACTTTGCTCTCAACAAACTCTGCGACTTTACGAAGCTTCTTGTCGTATTTCTTGAGAGTAAGTTTGTCTGGAGTCAACGTAGCGTTCTTCTTTGTGTAATACAAAGTGCCCGTTTCCGGGTTTTTCAGAACGATGAGTTGGCGGGCTTGCTTTTTTGCCATAACAGCTGCTTATGTTATCAGAAAAATATCATTCTGTCTAGATTTCTGCAGATAAGCCACGTATAATCATCACCGTTTAAGCACCTACAAGAAAGCGAGTCCTCCCCTATGGGAATCGTTATCACAATTGACGGTGGCGCCGGCACAGGCACCACCAGTGTGTCGCAGAAAGTGGCCGAGCTACTTGGCCAAACACCACTGAATACCGGGCATCTGTACCGTTCACTCGCGTGGGCGTCTCGAGAGGCTGATATCGCAGTAGACCCCCATTCGGGAGTAAACTACGCTGATTGGCCGGCTGTGGTAGAAGTTGCCAGTACTCTCGATCTGGACATCAAGCATGGCTCGGTGGTTGCAGTAAACGGCACGCCTGTCGATGAATCAATCCTCGCCAGCATGACCCCGTACGTCCCGCACGTTTCGCACATCGCTGATGCCCGCCCACATATCCGACGTCACCAACTTGCCTACGCTGCGGCTCACCCCTGTGTCATCGCAGAGGGTCGTGATCTCGGTACGGTCGTCTTCCCTGACGCACTTCGTAAGGTCTTCCTCGTATGTGAAGACATGGAGCGAGCCAAGCGCCGCTCCAACCATGAAGGTCGCCGTATCACGGTTGCTCAGCTACTCGAACGAGATCGCATCGATGCCGAGCGTGATTGTTCGCCAATGGTTGCACATCCCCAGGCCATGATCGTGGACACCACGAACACTGAGATCCCCACGCTCGCACACAACATCATCGTGTCGCTCATTGGTGTGCCAGAAGCAGCTGCCCTGATCAAGCCGTACTTATCAACGCTTGTGGCGTAGAGGGCCACACTCGCCTCCGACTTCGGTCGGGGGCGTTCTTTATATCTTTCATATCTCTAAACGTCGAGGATGATACTGACTGGACAGTGGTCGGAACCCATTACCTCGGGGTGAATATCAGCTGCAACAACCTTGTCTTTGAGCGATTCTGATACCAAGAAGTAATCAATACGCCAGCCGACATTGCGACCGCGTGCTCCTCCGAAGTTTGACCACCAGGTATAGAAGCCATTTCCTTCTTTGAAGAGTCGCAAGGTATCTACGAAACCCGCCTTCAAAAAATTATCAAACCCCTCTCGCTCCTCATCGGTAAAGCCCTTCTTGCTGCGATTCTGTTTTGGTCGAGCCAAGTCATCCTCAGTATGGGCTACGTTCAAGTCACCACAAAAGACCACTGGCTTCTTTTTCTCAAGCTCTTTACAGTGCGCTAGAAATGCTGGGTCCCAATTCCTATGCCGCAGTGGGATACGCGTAAGGTCATCTTTCGCATTCGGCGTATAGACTGTCACTACATAAAACTTCTCATATTCTGCCGTGACAACACGACCCTCAGTCGAAGCGTCGCCGTAGCTGTCGTCCAGCTTATATTTCTCTGAGATATCATCTGCAAAACCATTTGAAACTGCAATTGGCGCTATTTTGGTAAAAATTGCGGTACCAAAATGTCCAGGGCGATCGGCTGAGTTCCAGTACTGGGTATAGCCAGGAATTTCGAGATCAACCTGATCCCTGTTCCCTTTCATTTCTTGCAGACATAAGATGTCCGGTTTTTCTGCATGTAAAAATGGTAGGAGCGCATCTTTCTTAATAACTGCCCGGATGCCGTTTACGTTCCACGAGTAAATCTTAATCTGTGTCATGCACCTAAGTATATCAGATAGAGAAAGCCCCGAGGATATACCTCGGGGCATCGGGAGTGCAGCTTATGCGACTCGAAATCTGAGATTTGGATCCAACCTCAAGAGACCACACACCGTCTCGAGCTCATCTGCAGGACACGTCACTCGCATCTCGCCATCGAGCGGCTTAACTGAGATCGGCACGCCGCGATTGCGACACTCGCTCTGGAGAGACGCCTTGAGGCGGCTAATCGCAGTCCGATGCGCGGTCACCGTGATCTGCACTTGGCCGTTGCGACTGGGCTTGGCGGCTGACTTTTTACTCATTCAGTTGCTCCTTCTGAGAGGATTGGATAGTCGAGAATGAAAAACATGCGGAGCCGGACAAAAGCGTGCTTCGCCTGCTCTAGGTCGGGGAAATGAATGCGATAGACTTGTCCGTCGCGATGCTTAACTGCGGAATGCGTGATTCCTTTACCGTCGAGAATCTCGGCTATCTGCTCACAGGCTGTAGGCGGGGCCGGATCAAGCGGAAAGCTCTGACGATCAGTTAACTGCAAGACCGCGGTCACGTGTGTGCCAACCAGCTTGATGGAACCGACGGCGGCAAGTAGTCGTCGATCGTCAACGTTTCTGCGACATCACATCCCTGCGAGGCGAGCCAGTGCACCCACAGCATGGCTTGCTCGAAGTCTCGTAGCAACACGACGATCACGGGCTCATGCTCCACTCGACTAAATTCGATACCACAGCGTTCAGCTGCGCAGATCTCACGATGTTGGCTCGCTTCATCATGATCAATCAGCCGGCGTGCCCACGTAAATGGGTCATCCGTCCAGCCGGAGTCCGGAAACGGCACAGCCATAACTCGGAATACCTGCATATCTTGCTCTCTTTCTACTGGTCTGAAGGTACGATTGGGAGAGAAAAACAAAAAGCGCCTCGTGTAGTACGAGGCGCCTGATAGTTTTCGTCTGGATTGAATCGTTAGTCGTCAATACGTACGTAAACCGGCACCTCGCGACGGAGGAGCTTGGTGACGAGCGTAATAATGACGGTTCGTAACTGATTCATGGCAATACAATACGCTGCTTTTTGGACGAGCGCAAGTACTATCACAGCAGATCTTGGGCTACTTGCCTGCCAATAACAACAAAACCCACCTGATATTTATGATGGGTTTGTCTCTAGTATGTGTGTGCAAGATATATGAAGGAATGATTCCGCGCGGACAGAATGAGGCTGCTTTCCTCACCGTAATTGTCCGGCGCCCTAAGGTATCGGCCGGCTAGCGAGCTGTTTGCCGCTGTTTAAGCTTAAGCGTGTTTAGACGCTCGGCCTTGAGAGCCCATTTTGTCGCCATCTCATCCAACAGCTCATCAATTGTGCGCATGTCATGGACCAGATTTTTTGGTGCTCTCCGGTTGCGACGGGTTAGTTTTTTCATAAAAACCTCCTTTCGTCTTACCGTGAGTACATATTCGCATATGCTTCCTGAGAAAGCGGTGAAAAATCTCACAATCGTGACTGATTGAGGTCGTTTTTATGAAAGAAAGGCTTCGCTGAGCTAGTTCGGTAGGATAACGAGGATAATGCCCATAAAGATCAGCGCGATCAGAGTGTACCCGAGATCAATCGCGACGAGTTTCTTACGACGACCTGCGAAGAGAGTGTGGATGACATTTGTCGGAAAGACAAACCCAGCCCAGATCCAGAATCCGGTAACAGCACCTTCTACCCAAGTGTCAGCGGCTACATACTGGACGAAGAGCGCAAGCACGTAGCTCACCAGCAACCAACACAGCATAGTAATCAGATAGATTTGACCGCCGCCCTTGGCAAGGTCATCTTGTGACCTGCCGACGAGCTTCATCCAGGTTTTCCCCATTACTGGCTGCGAGTACCAAATAGCACCTACTACCATGGCAAATGCCGTTGCGGCGAGCACGCCCCAAAGATTAATTGTGACCGGTTCCATATGCATTCCCTCCTTAAAATATCTGTTGTAAAGCTAACGGTATTATGCCCCAAGCTCACATGAGAAGGCAAGCTTGGGGCGAGGGTCTTTTCGGCGCCCTAAGCGACTGCAGGGCCAATGTATTTGAAGCGAGGACGAATCACACCCTCGACAGTCATGGATGCCGTGAAGTCATCCAATGGACGCAGCCAGATACGACTCGGTGAATCCGGCATGTCATATAGTGGCACATACACCACGTGTGGTTCGAGGTTTTCTTCGAGGCAAGCTACAAAGAGCACCACATAACGCTGTCCCTTGTAGTGCTCGTATACGCCTGGCTTGAGGCTAGGCGTTGAGCTCGGTGAGCTTGTCTTTGGCATGCGATAGCTCCAATTCGTGTTGATCAAAAGAACCTTTTCGGCTCACGACTTCTACCATACCACGCTCCAGCGTCTTGTCAGAGACTACGAGTCGGATTGGACAGCCAATCAGCTCGGCGTCACCAAACTTCTGACCAGCCGATACATCAGCGCGATCATCAAAAAGCACCTGCTCAGACCCAAGTTCTTCATAGAGCTGAGTAGCCGCACGCTGGGCCTCATCGCTGCCGAGTACCACGAGTTGATAGCGATACGGTGCGACGGATTCTGGCCAGATGAGACCCTTATCATCGGCAAACTTCTCGGCGATGATTCCCATCAAACGGCTCGTACCGATTCCATAACTCCCCATCCATACGAGATGCCGCTGGTTCTGCTCATCAGTATATTCTAGACCAAGTGATTTCGAATACTTCGTGCCGAGTGGGAAAATATTCCCAGCTTCGCTTGCGCGCACTTCTTCGAGTGTACCAAAGTCGACACCCAGCTTTGCCGCATCTTCGGGAGTCGCGACTTCTTTGTTGTACGCAATCTTGTTTGCTCGATCGAGATAGATCGTGTCCTCGCCAGCGGGAAGTACCACCTGATACTCATGGGAGTAATCATCGGTGAAATCACCTCCGGAAGCCAGGCACAAAAACGTATCTTCTCCAAGACCAAGTCGCTCATAGACACGAGCATACACGGGTTTCATAGCTTCATAAAAACGCTTTAGATCTTCTTCGTCTCGATGAAAACTATACAGGTCTTTCATACGGAATTCGCGACCACGCAATACTCCAGACTTGGCGCGTGGCTCGTTGCGAAACTTCGTCTGTATCTGATATACCGAGCGTGGCAAGTTTTTGTAGCTAGCGATGAAGTCCTTCATGATCGGCGTGATTACATCTTCGTGCGTAGGATTCACGATATACGTGGCATCATTCTTCTCTCGACTTGGATCATTCGCTCCACGCGCTTCGAAGAGCACGTCAACGGATTCTAGTCGACCCGTATCTCGCCATCGTTCTTGGCTCGTCAGTGTAGGTAGCAAGAGCTCGACCCCCACAGTGTTCATCTCCTCGCGCACAATAGCTTCTATTTTATTGAGTACCCGCAATCCGAGCGGCAAGTAATTATATACCCCGGCTATTTCCTGCTTGATAAAGCCAGCGCGTGTGAGTAAACGTGCATTAATTGACTCAGTTTCTTCTGAGATAGTTTTGGATGTCTTGGTAAAGAGTTGGCTTAGTCGCATAGGGGTATTGTAGCAGAAAGCCTTTCGTTAGTAATAAAGAGTTTGGGTGGTGAGGCCGAAGCCCCACCACCCGAGTTGGGAAGGTTTGATACTATCTCGCCTTCGCTTGTCGCTCACCCGCCGAAGCCGGTGAGAACGTCCTCAGCCGTCGTTTCATCAGGACGCGTCTGAGGTGATGAGCGCGCATGTGTCTTTGCATCATGGGTAGCCCCGGTGTGCACCCCTAGACTACCAATACAGTTCCCCTCGGAACCCTACAGTCATTGCGGTCTCTCACGATCGGCTCCACGGGTGAGTTATCCCCGCTTCCGCGCCTCCCACATTACTCCACTCTACGACCATAGACACTCCAACACATTCCAACCTTCGGGGTTCGAACCCGTCACCCACGAAACACAGTGCAAGTGCCCCTGCACATCGCGGGTGCCAGACCAAGCTGTCCGTCTTCTGCGCTACTCGAGATAGTACGCCGAACTAGTACGCTTGTAAAGCATTGCCGGGGCACTGGATTTGTGTACAATGTTACGCATACCTCGACCTATGCGAAGGAGGTGGTACCGATGAGTATACAAAGCCCACGCTATCATTATTGCAAGCACCTGGATTGTGCGCATCGTCACTTCTTCGGCGCAGCCTTCATCAAGATCGTGCGTGAGACACTGGGTTCTGGTGGGTGGATCTTCTGGAGATGTAATCAATGCAAGACCATCAACTCCGATCGCGTCAGTGGAACAGATATCAATATGCTCAGCCGCAAGCCTAATCATGGTCCGATCGAGGATGTCTATTCTCCAGACTTCTGTCGCAACTTGATCGAGCTGGCGATGATCCGGAAAAACTTTCCTCCATTCAGCGATGATGAGGCGCACAATCTTGCTGCTGCTCTGAGATCCACTAGACTCGATGTTTTTGCACACGTGCTCTACCTGCAACTGCGAGACGTGCGTCTCGTCTAAGTCTAGAACATAGCTATATGTCTAGGCTTTTATTTTGACTGCGTAAAACAACACGTGCCTGCTCTATATCATGGCAAGTCATGAGTGCATTGCGCATCTCGGCCGCGCCATCAAAGCCCTGAATATATATTTTGAAGAATCTTTTCAGAGGTTCAAAGCGCTTCTCCTCTTCTGCCCAGGTTTGCTCAAAGAGCTCAAGGTGCCGCAGAAGAGCCACGATACGTTCGTCGCAAGTATGTTCACGCGCCTCGATCTCAAAAGTCCATGGATTATGAAATATACCGCGGCCAATCATCAATCCAACATTATTTTTGCCTACTACTTTATTGAACCCGTCGGCACGATCTTTGATGTCGCCATTAAAAATCAAAACGGTATGTGGCGCTAGCTTATCGCGCAGTGCAATGATCTCATCAACTGCTTCCCAGTGCGCGTCAACTTTGCTTTGCTCTTTGACAGTCCGGAGATGTACCGTCAAAGCCGCAATATCTTGCTTGAGCAAAAAACCAAGCCAGCCATCGATGTCAGGCTTGTCGAATCCCAGTCGTGTCTTCACACTAACCGGCAAATCGCCTGCACCAGCTTTTGTAGCCGTAATTATCTCCGCAGCCAACTCTGGTGTACGAATCAGGCCAGAGCACGCCCCAGTTTTGATAACGTCCCTCACCGGGCAGCCCATATTGATATCTATACCAACGAAGCCGCGTGTCGAGAGTTCGATTGCGGTCTGTCGATATTTCTCAGGCGTTGTCCCCCAGATTTGCGCCACCACGCTCTGCTCGCCATCGGCTAATCGTAAGCGACGCTCAACCGCGTGCTTTCCCGCCGAGCAAAAGCCCTCGACGCTCGCAAATTCGGTGAAATACACATCGGCTGGCGCTAGCTCGGCTACGAGCTGGCGAAAGACCAGATCCGTCACATCGTCCATTGGTGCAAGTGCAAAAAATGGCGTGCGGGAACTGGTCAGATCACTCCAAAAAGTTGATCGTCTGCTAGATGTAAATTCCCCTTGCTGACTACCATGAGCTTTTTTCATAACCGATAGAGTCTATCAGCAAATTACTCAGATTTCAACCTGTAGTACATGCTATCTTCAGATCGCTTGACGCGGTACACTGTTGATATATGAAGCGAGTATTTTTTGTAACCAAGCCGACCGATAAGGCTCGAGCCATCGAGGCGGAGCTGAAGGAAAAGCTGAGCAGCGCAGAACTATCGCTCGAAATTCCACTTGTTGTCGCCATAGGTGGTGACGGCACTATGCTGCAAGCAATCAAAGACCATCTGCACTCAGAGGTTATGTTCGTCGGCATTTCCGCAGGTTGGTTGGGCTATCTGCAGACAGTTAACCCCGACGAAATCAATCGACTCGTCGACAGCCTTGTCTCAAAATCATTTGAAGTAGTTGAGGCACCTCTCCTAGCTGCGCGCAACGCCGACACACAGGAGATTTTGACGTATGCCTTCAACGACATTTCGCTTGAACGAGCCGGTGCGCGAGCAGCAAAATTCGCCCTCCAAGTAGGCAACTCCGAGGGTAAGTTCGTCGGTGATGGCGTGCTCTTCGTCACCCCACTCGGCTCGACAGCTTATGGCATGGCCGCCGGTGGCCCGATCATTGATGCAAGCGCGCAGGATGTATTTGCCGTCGTGCCGAATAATCCGCATGTCTCTGTGCTGTATTCAAGCTTGCAACGGCCGCACATATTGTCATCCAAGCGGAGTGTAAAGATTAGCTTTGATGATACCGATATCGATGAACGTCCCCTCAAGCTCATCAGTGATGGCATCGAGGTCGACATAGATTTTAGCTTTGCTATTGAGATCATGATGTCTGATCGTACAATAAAATTACTCGAGCTCACGCAAGATGGTTGGTACAACCACATCGATGCGAAGCGACTGGGGAGGAACTAATGTCTAGACCCTATTGCGTCACCTTTGCAGCACCTGTTGGCGCCGGAAAAAGCCAGATAGCGCACTACCTATCGTGGAATCTCGGGTTGGGTATTTTTAGTAACGATACTATCCGCAATGAGATCCAGGCTGAGCATACGGAGTCACTCGATCACAATCCAGATGAATACTTTAGAAGGCGCGACGAGCGTATTCGTGCGGCGCTCGAGCTAGGACGATCGTTTATCTATGACGCAAGTGTCGATCGCCGGTGGGAAGAGTACGCTCCAGTTGCTGATGAAGCCGGTTTTGATATTGTGGTTATTAGTCTCGATTGGTCTCGCGATCACTGGAATGCGATGATCAAGCACAAGGGCTATGACCCACAGTCTGCGCAGTGTGGCACTTGGTTTGCGCAGCACGAAGATTTTGTCTCAAAGCACGATAAGACGATTTCACTGTCACTACGCGACGAGCAGTTCTCTGAGCGCTTAGAATATACCCTCAAGCACATTCGGGCACTTCTGCAATAAAGAACGCCGGAGCATGTGAGCTCCGGCTTGTCGTTACGGAAATGTGTGCCCATCGAATACCTTACCACTGAAGCCACATCGACAGCAGGCGACACGGATAGTATTTACTGCTATACTTTCACCCAGATTTGTACCTCTAGCACTAGGGATGTTTGCATGCTAAATTCACTCAAGAATTGGGGGGCTCGCCACCAGCTGGCAGCCGCAACGATGACCGCCTCTCTGATCACCGGTATCGTCTACTGCTCGATACTACAGCCTCTTGTGCCCGTGTTCGTCATCCTCGTCCTCATCCAAGAATTTCTGTGTTTTGGTCTCGGACTCATCATCGTCAGTGACTTCGAGATGAATGAGAGATTTTTCAGCGCGATGATTACAGTATTGTTTGTCGCTGCAATAACAATCACCCTTCTCCACCTGCCTTCTTTGTATCTTCCATTGGCGCTCGGCGAGGAAGTACTCACCTACCTCACCATACTCATGGCGGTGTGGTACTATCAAACATCTCCGAGGCTCAATGGTTCGCGATGAGATAGGAGCGAAGCGTTTGCGCCGGTAATCTGACCGGGGCTCGCGCCGAAGTCGCAGCGAATACCCACCTCTACGGGATTGAACTAAAAAATCATCTGAACCCCGCGCTCAACTGCGGGGTTTTTACAATAAAAAACGCCGGAGCATGTGAGCTCCGGCTTAATGGGTCTACGGGAAAGTAAGACCCTCAAATGCCCGAACACCGAAACGACCGAAATTACCACGAACCGCATCAGCAGCCTTCTGCTTCGCGAAGTCATCGCTTCGTGGATCCTGCTCGGGATCTGGATTTTGCGTCACGAGCTCACTGAAATATTGGCGACGAGCACGCAGCCGTGATGCAAATAAAGCACCTTCAGTGGTCCGAGCGTAGATCTGAGCTGCGAGAAGTGCAGCATTCGCCGCACCATTGATCGCCATGGTTGCCACCGGTACTTCGGGCGGCATCTGCACAATCGACAGCAGCGAGTCCTGACCACCCAGTGCCGAGGTTTTGACGGGTACGCCGATCACCGGAATGTCGGGCAGGAATGCTGCGAGCAAGCCTGGTAGATGAGCAGCACCACCGGCACCAGCAATCACTGCAACAAAATGCAACTCACGAGCTCGCTCAGCATACTGCACGAGGAGGTGCGGCGTACGGTGTGCCGAGACAACCCCAGCTTCTACTGAGATCTCGAGCTCATCACAGACCTTTACGGCTGCATGCATCACATCCCAGTCAGTCCATGAGCCCATGACGATCCCGACGACTGGCTGAGTGTTGACCTTGCCACGCCCGAACTCATCGAGTTGTAGTGTTTCAGTTGCCATTTTCCCTCCAAGGGATAGGTACGATTGATCTGCGCGATCATATTTTATTCAGATAGCAATGTCAATAAAAAACAGCCGGGAGGGGTAAGCCTCCCGGCATATGCACTAGTCCTTGGGGAATTCGTCCCAAGTGATTTCTCCGAGTACTTCTAGGTCAGTGTTATCGCATCCCCGACAAGAGATATGGACGTCACCTGTCGGTGCAGCCGAAACCTCTTCGAAAGTCAGGCCAACACCCACTCCCTGATGGTGGTAGTACCGAATTTCGACATCGATACTCACATCAAAGCGTGTCTGATTCCCACACTTTCCGCAGCGATAACGACGGATTGAGAGGTCAGCGAACGGAACGTAGATCGCTGGACCTTTTTCGGTAGCAGTCACTG
>CAYMMM010000025.1:0-11096 GCA_964391595.1 uncultured Candidatus Saccharibacteria bacterium
ACGCCGATTGCCGCGGTCATCGAGCGCGAGTTTGGCATCGAGAAAGCCATGATGACTACTGTGCATAGCTATACCGCCAGCCAGGCGCTCCAAGACGCTCCCGCAAAAGACTTGCGCGAAGGTCGCAACGCTGCTGAGAACATCGTACCTACAAGTACGGGCGCGACGATCGCGGCTGCGAAGGCTCTGCCGGCACTCGAAGGCGTCTTTCAGGGGCTATCTATCCGCGTTCCTACTCCCGTTGTCTCGCTTTCGGACTTCACATTTCTCACCAAGAAAACTACAACCATTGAAGAAGTAAATGAGGCAATCAAAAAAGCTTCCAGGCAGGATCGATTTCGCGGTGTCTTGAGTTATACCGAAGAGGAACTCGTCTCGCATGATTTCGTCGGCGATCCACACAGCTCGATCGCTGATCTCAAGCTTACCAATGTCGTCGGCGGTAATATGGTCAAAGTTGTGGCTTGGTACGACAACGAGTGGGGGTATTCAAACCGCCTTGTAGAACTCGTCGGCCTCGTTGGGAAGAAGCTGAAATAGCTTTTTGCTAACGTGCACGTGCTTGTAAATATGCTGTAAGTCAGCATAATATCGGTATGATTGATGTACGTTTTTCTAGTGATGTAAACGGCCACTTACTGTCAGCAGTAGAGGCAGTCTTACTTGGGCCTAGGCTTATGATTTCACAGCAAGACTATCCGGGCCACCAAGAATGGGTTAGTAAGGCGTATGCAGAAGTGAAGAATGAACAAAAACGAGCAATTGTGGCTTGGGATGGTCAGGTGCCCATTGGGCTGGTGATCTACCAGCGTCATAAGGTAGACAATCGTGCGGTGGAGATCAAGAATCTTACAGTTGATCCTAGATATGGCAATAGATATCTTGCTAGCTTTTTGTTGCGCAATGCTGAACGTGAGGCATACTTCAATGACTTTGTGGGTGTTCGTTATGCGGTTGCAGATCTCAAGGCGAACAATTATAGCATGATACTTTTTGTTCGAAAGCACCATTATTACATCCAAGAGCAAAGTCTTGTCGAGACCCAGTTTGAGCATAACGGCTACCCAGATCTAGTTATTCGTAAAGACTTGCAAGTATTGCATCACCATTAGATTCTTCGAAAAGCCGCACTCTGTTACAATGGGTATATGAGTACCCATACACCTACTACGGTGTTTATTGCTGCCGATCACGGTGGGTTCGCTGCGAAGCAAAAAATCGTGAGCACACTGGAGGGTGAGTTCACGATCAAGGATCTTGGTGCGCCGGCGCTAGACCCCGATGACGACTTCACGCCGTACGCCCAGCGCGTGGCTGAGTCGGTAGTTGCGACACCTGGGAGTATGGGGATTCTCCTGTGTAGGTCCGGGGAAGGTATGGTTATGGCTGCGAACAAGATTGATGGTATTCGGGCGGCGCTCGCATGGGAAGAGAAGGTTGCAAGAGAATCACGCGATGATAATGATGCAAATGTATTGGCGCTGCCGAATGACTACGTATCGAGCGAAGAACTTATCAAGATCGCACGGGCTTGGCTAACCACACCGTTTTCTGGCGAGGCACGTCATGCACGACGCATAGACGAGATCGCTCAGCTTGAGGAGAATAATTAAATGGCTAAGGTAGTACCAGCGATACTTGAGTCAGAGGCAAGTGAGTATCGCAAGAAGCTCAATCAGATTAGGCAACTCACTGATCGCTTCCAGCTAGACATCATTGACGGCGAGTTTGTTGACAATAAGACCATACTCCCTCAGGATATCGAACCGCCTTCGGGTCTGAAACTTGATTTACACTTGATGGTTGCTCGTCCAAATGAGTTCATCGGACACAGTATCAAGCTCCGTCCATATACGATCATCGTGCAGTTCGAAGCAGTCCATGGTGTGATGGAAGCGATAGAGCGTATTGCTAAGGGCGGCATTCGGGCAGGTGTAGCAATCAACCCAGATACTCCGACTGCTGCACTCGAGCCATTGCTCCCGCAGCTCTCACACGTGCTGGTGATGGCGTATCCGGCCGGCTTCGCTGGTCAGAAGCTTCAGCCAACTGCACTCAAGAAAGTCGCTGAGCTACGTGCGCTCAATCCAGATCTCGAGATTGGGCTGGATGGTGGTGTGGCCGATGATACGCTCAAGAAAATCGCCGCCGCGCACTTTGATGTGGTTTATACAAACTCATACCTATTTGGCGCAGACTCTATCTTGACTCGATATCACGAGCTGATCGCAGCACTGAGCTAGTACATGCTACCGTCAGATAACCAGAAGCGGTATAATAGCTGTAATGAAGCACGCCCTCAAAGACCTCGAACTTAAGGCAAATAGCATACGGCAGGAAATTATTGAAATGTTGGTTGCTGCTGGCTCAGGCCACTCGGCTGGTCCGCTGGGAATGGCCGATGTCTTTACCGCACTCTATTTTGAAGTACTCAATCACGATCCAAAGCAACCAGAGTGGGAAGAGCGCGATCGACTCCTACTGTCAAATGGACACATTGTGCCAGTCCGCTATGCAGCAATGGCAGAGGCCGGATATTTTCCGAAATCAGAACTCAAAACACTCCGTAAGTTTGGCTCGAGACTGCAAGGGCATCCCGAGCGCACACGATTGCCGGGGCTCGAGCACACATCAGGTCCGCTCGGTAGTGGGCTTTCCCAGGCTGCTGGTATGGCGCTTGGCTTGAAGCTCAAAGACAATACGTCGAGCCATGTCTACGTCTGCATGGGCGATGGCGAGCTTGATGAAGGCAACGTCTGGGAGGCGGCGATGTTTGCCGGTGCTCGCAAGTTGAGCAACATCACTGCTATTGTCGACCGCAACAATATTCAGATCGATGGTTACACCGAGCATGTGCTGGCACTCGAGCCGCTGGCTATGAAGTGGCAGGCATTCGGTTGGCACGTGATAGAAGTCGATGGGCATAATATCAAGCAAATAGTCGCTGCGTGCAATGAAGCCAAGGCGATATTTGAGCGTCCAGTGGTCATTCTTGCGCACACCATTCCCGGCAAAGGGGTGGATTTCATGGAGCGCGATCCAGCCTGGCACGGCATGCCGCCTGGCACGAAGGATATACCTGGAGACCCTCCGAAGGCTGAGCAGGCAAAGGTGGCTTTGCATGAGCTCCGTACTCTTCGTGGCAGAATTAGGAGCGAACATGAATAAATACTCCGACCATCTTTCGAAGGAAATATTGTCTGAGACGATCACTCAGACACCGACGCGTAAGGGCTTTGGCGATGGGCTCAAGCAGGCTGGTGAGCTCGATAAGTGGATCGTAGCTCTGTGTGCCGACCTCACCGAATCGACACAAATGGAAGCGTTTGCGAAGGCCTATCCTGAGCGTTATTTCGAAGTCGGCGTAGCTGAGCAAAATCTTGTTACTGTCGCCTCCGGCCTCGCAGCAGAAGGATTCATACCTTTTACGAGTTCATATGCCGCATTCTCTCCCGGCAGAAACTGGGAACAAATCCGTACCACGGCGTGCCTCAATGAGCAGCCTGTCAAGGTAGTTGGGTCACATGCCGGTGTGTCCGTGGGCCCCGATGGCGCCACCCACCAGATGTTGGAGGATATTGCACTTATGCGTGCTTTGCCAAATATGACAGTGGTGGTCCCATGCGATGAGCTTGAGGCACGCAAGGCTACTCTTGCGATTGCAAAGACGAAGCAGCCTACATACTTGCGTCTGGCTCGAGAAAAGACGCCCGTTGTGACTAGTGAAGCTACGCCGTTTGAGATAGGAAAGGCGCAGATTTGGCGCGAGGGTAAGGACGTGACCATAGTAGTTGCTGGTCCGTTGGCGCACGAGGCAATCAAGGCCTGTGAGCAGCTCGCGGACAAAGGGATCGAAGCTGAGCTCATCAATTGCCCGACTATCAAACCGCTCGATGGAGATACTCTCGTGGCGAGTATCAAGAAAACCAAGGCAGTTGTGACTGTTGAAGAAGCCCAGATTACTGGTGGCCTTGGTGGGGCGATTGCCGAGCTGATTGGCGAGCGGGCACCAGCCGCACTCGAGCGGATCGGGGTACGAGATGTATTTGGGCAGTCAGGAACTATCTCTGAGCTCTGGAAGCATTATGGGCTCATGGCTAATGACATAGCTAAGGCTGCCGAAAATGCCCACAAGCGAGCGCATAGTTGAAGCACTATGGACAAAGCTGAGCATATCAAACTCGATATTCTTACGGTGGGTAGTGCGCTCAACGATATCTTTTTGATTTCAAAAGAGTTCAATTCGGTCATTCATGAGCGCCGTCCGTATCTGCATATCCCAGCTGAGATCAAACACGATGTGCCGGATATAGGGAATGATGTCGGGGGAGGAGCAGTGAGTGCTGCGGTCACTTTTGCGCGCACCGGGAGCAAAGTAGGATGCCTTGCAAAAGTTGGTGCAGACGGTGCTGCTCAACAGGTCAGCCATGCGCTTGAAGCAGAGGGCATACATAGCCTACTCGTAGTCGACAAGACCCACCAAACAGGGGTTACAGTAGTGCTCAAGGGCGCAAATGAGGAGGACACCGCACTTGTACACCGGGGTGCTGGGTTCGAATACGCAGAAGGCTTTGCTGAGCACGCCGCACTGGATGTTGACTGGCTGTATATCACTTCGCTCTCCGGATCAATCGATACGCTTGCACAGCTCGTGAAGCAAGCTACTCTACAGGGGTCACGAGTGGCGGTCAACCCAGGGAGTATGGAGATCAAGAAGCGTACTCGCTTACTCAAGATCCTCAAGCAGGCCGACGTCGTGATCTTGAATCACTTAGAAGCCGAAGCGCTCTTCCAAGAGCAAGGGGTTAGGCGTTGTTTTAAGCTCGCACGGGCGGCGGGTCTGCACACCGTCGTCATTACGGAAGGTGCGCGTGGGAGCTGGGTGCTGGACGGGAGCTATGTCTACCATGCCCCGCTGTATAAGAAATCAGCTGTGGTTGATCGGACCGGCGCAGGCACGGCGTATGGTGCAGGACTGATTGCAGCAATTGCACGTGGCAAGTCAATGCAAGAAGCCATGAGTTTTGCGAGCGCCAACGCCACCAGTGTGATCGGATATCTTGGCGCACGAGCGGGGGTGCTTCGTAATCTTGAAGTTGATATGATGAAGATAGACATAAGTATTTTTGAAGGAGAATCCGAGGAATGAGCCACAGAATAGATGTATTGTGCGTGGGTGATATTGTGACCGAGCCGTTCATTAAGCTTCTGCCACAAGAAGCCGAGATCGATAAGGACCCACGAGACAAGCACCCACTCCTGTGTATGACGTATGGATCAAAGATTCCCTTTGAGTCAATGACCGTGATCGAAGGGGTGGGGAATAGTGCGAATGCAGCGGTTTCACTTGCACGATTGGGGCTCAAAAGCTCGCTGATGGCGAATATTGGCGATGATGACGTCGGACGAGGCATGCTAGTCGCACTAAGAAAAAATGACGTGCAGACTCAGTACATGAAGGTCAATCGTGGTAAGGCCAGTAACTATCACTTCGTCCTGTGGTACGAGCCAGATCGGACGATTCTGATCAAGCACGAAAATTATGACTATACATGGCCACGCATCCCGGAAGAAGACACACCAAAATGGATATACTTGAGTTCCTTCGCAGAATCAGGCGCGCATATGCACGCTGATATTGCAGAATATCTCATCAAGCATCCCGAGGTGAAGCTGGCGTTTCAGCCGGGTACTTTTCAAATGCGGCTAGGGTTCGCAAAGCTCAAACAGCTCTATGCTCACACAGAAGTCTTCGCTGTGAATGTCGAGGAGGCGCAGATGATGACCAAGAAGCAGGGGGAGCGCAATATACGTGTCTTAGCAGAAGCCATTCACGCACATGGCCCAAAGATCGTAGTCATAACTGACGGACCAAATGGCAGCTATGCGTCGGATGGTTCGCAGGTGCTTGCGATGCGTAACTATCCAGATCCGAAGCCACCATACGAGCGAACTGGGGCAGGGGATGCATATACCAGCACCTTTGTGGCAGGATTGATCACAACGGGTGATATACGCGAAGCGATGAAGTGGGGTCCTGTGAACTCAATGAGTGTCGTGCAGCAGATTGGCGGACAAGCGGGGCTATTATCTCGTGCTAAGCTCAACAAGCTCCTCGCGCAAGCCCCACATGACTACGAGCCACACGAATACAAGCCTGATTAACTAGTCCTCGTATCGTGAGCGCGGTATACTGCTTATGTAATGAGATTTTGAGATGGAAGCAGTTGTCGAACGGCAAGCACAGACAAATACTACGGATCAGCCTGTCAATCAGCCGCAGGTGATGCCTCAGAGTACGTCCGCCCGCTATGACGTGACGATCATTGGCGGTGGGCCAGCCGGAATGACTGCAGCAATCTACCTTGCGCGCAAGAAACTCAAAGTACTTATCTTAAGTAAGGACATTGGTGGTCAAGCCGCTTGGTCGAGCGATGTAGAAAACTACCCTGGTTTCACGATGATTAGTGGCGCTGAACTCACCAAGCGTTTTCAGGAACACGTCGCTGAGTTTAAGGACGAGATCACCTTGCGTTTGCTCCGTGACGGGATCAAGGGGATTGCACAAAATCAAGGAGGATTCACAGTCGCGCTACCAGACGGCAAGCAGGAGACCAGTCGAGCAGTAATTATCGCAAGTGGCAAGATCCCCCGGCATCTGGGCGTACCAGGGGAAGTTGAGTATCTCAATAAAGGCGTAACGTATTGTGCGTGGTGCGATGGGCCGCTTTTCAAAAACAAATCCGTGGCGATCATAGGCGGTGGCAACTCCGCACTAGACGCCGCGCTGTCGCTCGAAAAGCTCGCTCGCGATATAGCACTCGTCAATATCACCGACACGCTGACTGGCGATGAAGTGATGATTGAGAAGGTTATGGCCTCACCACATATTCGCATCTTGAATCATGCAAGCATCACCAAGATAGCGGGTGACAAGCTGGTACGCTCTGTCACGGTCAAGGATGAGCAAACTGGTCTAGAGAAGCAGTTGCCCGTGGATGGTGTCTTTATCGAGGTTGGCTCTATACCGTCGACAGATTACTTGCGAGATCTAGTGAAGCTCAACGAGGTCGGCGAGATTATTATCGACAAAAATAACATGAGCTCGGCGCCAGGGATTTTTGCAGCTGGAGATGTGACTGATGTCGCTGAGAAGCAAATAATCGTTGCTGCAGGAGAGGGGAGCAAAGCAGCGATACAGTGCTCGAAGTGGCTTGCTTCCAGACCATAAGCCCGGCCCCAATCTCTTGTCAGCCGATTCGATAATCGATATCATAGGTATATAGTTAACATGTTTACTAAAGAGGAGCGATGCATATGGATACCCACAAAAAAGCAGATGATAAGGTGATCGTATACACCACACCAACCTGCGTCTTTTGTAAGAACGTAAAAGCTTATCTCGAAGAGAAGGGGATCTCGTACGAGACTATCGATGTACTCGCCGACGCTTCCAAGGCTCAGGAAATGATCGACAAGTCAGGTCAGATGGGCGTACCGGTGACAGATTTCAAAGGCACAATCATCGTAGGCTTCGATAAGCCAAAACTCGACGCAGCTGTAGCTGCCTAGCTTCATAGTTTTTACATTGTAAATACCATGACCGCTTGATAAGCTGGTCATGATTAAGGAGTGTTCGTAGTATTGTGGTAAAGAAAAAGGGTGAGTTTTCGGACACATTGCGAGTGCTGAAGCAGTCCAAAGCGAAGATCCAGTCACTCAGCTTCGTTCAATGGGTTGGGCGATTTGTACATGCGAGACCGCTGTGGACTGCCTTTTTGATTGGTTTTGCATACTTCGGCTATGTGATCTCCTGGATGTTTGCGCTCCGAACGGCTGAGATCGCCACTGGATTAGCCACCAAGATAGTCGCTATAACAGCCGCGATTATCATGGTGACAACATTTGCTCTCGGCTACGTTTTCTTTGTATGGCTTGTGCGACGCTTGAAGCTTTCGGTTTACGACAAGACATGGTGGCAGATACCGTTTGTATGGGTTATAGCCGAGTGCTTTCGTGCCGTACTCTTCTCTGTGATTGCACTCGGTCCCGGTGGGCGCGTCGGGTCATTTTGGACTTTTGGCAATGCAGGATACTGGCTCGTGTACACACCGCTGGTGTATATCGGACGCTTTGGCGGCTTGTATCTGCTGAGTTTGCTTGTCGCTTTCCTCGTTGTCAGCTGTATCCGCAGTTTGCGAAGCAAGAATTGGCGCGAGCCACTGAGTATCGCTAGCGCCGCAGCGATCCTAGCATTCTTGGGTTGGGCGCTCTACGCGCAGCCACAGGGAGAGAAGCGCACGATTGCTGCTGTGCAGTTTGCAAATGAGTTTAGCCCCGAAGCCTTCTCGCTCACAACGGCCGACTTATTAGGTCGATTGCCAGAGAAGAGCGTTGATGCGATCATATTGCCCGAGTACTCCCATCTCTGGGAAGGAGATAGCGTAAGGGACACTGACGCGGCGAGTCGGGTGCTCAAGAACCCTGACGGTGTGCTTATTGATAGTGTGCAGGAGCGCTCCACCATGCTTGGTCACAACCTTGTGACCTATCATCGTCCAGATGGCAGCGTAGCTTTTGATCAGAAGAAATGGTTTTCAGTCCCAGGTGGTGAGTATGTGCCGTATATTTACCAAGTAGTCCTCGCGTACGCCGGGCAAGAGCAGCTTCTCTTGCATTTTCAGGATCAGAAGAGCGTCGAACACGGTGATACACCCGAGATGCCATATGAGTTCGACGGGGCAAAATATGGCGGCCTGGCCTGTAGCGGCGCTTTCGTACCCGAATTGTATCGAGGCATGACGCAGCGAGGCGCGACAATTCTTTCTAACTCAGCCTCACTCGACACCATGGGCATATCTGATCTCTATCATATCGAGGCACGGCAGATGGCGCGCTTGCATGCTGTGGCGAATGCACGGCCGTTTGTACAAGCAGCACGGGGTGGTTATAGCTATATTATTGATAGCAATGGCACTTTCGTCGACGGCGTCCAGCAGCGTGGCTATGCGCTCGTGCATGGTGCTGTCACTACAAATGACACTCTGACTCTCTATACATTATTCGGGGATTGGATTGTATGGGGAGGGATTGTCATTATAGGCATAACTGGTTTGACGAATCGTAAAAAGCAGCCTTATACTAAGCCTAAGCATTAAGGGACTACACAATCATGGCTGCGAAGAAAGCACCAGCAAAGAAAACATCGAGTAAGGCAAATGTTGGGAGCAGTGTGCTTGCAACCGCAAAGGCAAAACCTAAGAAGCTCTATCTAGCCCTTTTCGTCGTGGTATTTGTTGCAGCTCTCGGCTACCTCTTTTTGCGCCTGAGTCGTGCGGCAACTCCGCTTACCTATATAAATGCCGGCAAGATACCGAGTACGGGCGCGATTTACGGAGCAACGATTTACGGGGGCGCCTATCGAGCATCGCAACAGCAATTCTGTCCTGACAACCGCTTGCAGGGTGGCGGTAACGATGATAATGGTATGGGTAGTGACGGCAGGCCGCTTCCAGGCAGAACTGCATTTGCCGAGTTGAGCAACAATGGTTCGCGAGACTTTTCAGCACTTGGTAAGTTGCCCAATGGTACCAAGCTAGAAATAAGCTATCGTGGCCGTACTGTCGTAGCCGAGAAGGCCGATGTAGGCTCTGGCGGTTCTTCAGTGTCTGGCTTCCCGCGTGCCGTCGATCTCTGGTGGGAGACCGCGACACTCCTTAATTTCACAGGTGGACTCGACCTAGTTTTCGTACGTCCTGTAGACCCGTCTACTCCCGTTACCCCAGTGATTATACAGCCGAAAAATGGCTGTAAGGCAGCACCTCCAGCACCAGCTGGCACCAAGCCAAACGTATAGTTCCCTATAGCAACCATTGACTTAAGCATTCTCTCAGCTCTATGATGATGAGTAAGCATAACAATAATGTAGGAATACACTATGGCATCCAAGTCTGCATCAAAAAAAACAAATACCAAACCAAAATCTAACGTCGCAAAACCAACCCTCGCGAGCAAGCTCAAGCTTCCGAAGAAATCCTTCCTCATCGTCATTATCCTCATCTTCGTCGCAGCTCTCGGCTACCTCTTCTTGCGTCTGAGTCGCGCAAGTATTGAGGGTGCTGAGTGGACTGCTGACAAGTTTGAGCTTCATGGCGGCTCCATTACTACCAAAGCAGATGGACGTAAGGCTTGGGTAACGTCAAATAATAATCATTACGTACGTATTGTTGATGACGAGTGGGTCGCAGCTCGTGGTGATCAGGCGTGGTGTCTTGACGTACGACTTGAGAAGCTGGATGACGGACGAAGTGATGCTACAGTTGGCCTTACGGTCTATGGTCAGTCTAATTCCGAGAATCCGCTTGCATCCAATCTGTGGCGACTAGACAAGGTGAATCAAGAAGTATTGCTTTGCCCACAGAACGCGGACCCTTACCACTTGTACTCTGATAATGGCATAGTCCCTAAGCAACTTGATCAAGGTGCCATCATTCGATCTGCTCAGGTTGGCATAAATGGTGGCACTGTCGCTGTCTTCAAGATCGCTCGTTCTCTCGTGCCTGGCACTTACGTACCGTTGCCGGCCCCTGCACCAGTCACCACCACGACTCCAAGTCAGAATCAGCAGACCAATGTTTCCCCAGCCGACCAGCCAACCGTCTGCCCAACCTACACGCTTGGTCTCAACAGCTCAGGGAATTGTGTCGGCTACGCACAAGGCCTTCTCAATGCAGCACTACGACTCACCGGTACTAGAGATCAGCTTGCCATCGACAACAACTACGGCACACGTACGCAGAACGCTGTGAAAATGTTCCAGGCTAGTATCGGCAAGACTGGTAATGCAAACGATGGCATCATCGGTGCTGGTACGTGGCCGAAGCTCATCGAACGAGCTAATGCAAACGTATCTGCAGTGGTTCCGTCTCAAACTGTCCAGCCCTGTGTCGCAAACGCCAGTGACACCTCATGCACACAGAATCCTCCTCGAGCCATAAAACACGCGAGCGAAGCAGATCGCACGAAGCTCGTCTTCTACAAACCTCACAACAAAGGCATAGAGCCAGATCCCAAGTACTACAATACTGGCGACAAAG
>CAYMMM010000026.1:0-10678 GCA_964391595.1 uncultured Candidatus Saccharibacteria bacterium
TTACGGTAGGATATGGTGCATATGAGTACAGACCAGAAATTCTCAGTTTCTTCACGAAGCTCCGAGCAAAGCTTGGCGCTGGGAAGTAAGTTCGCAAGTATACTGCAGCTCGGTGATGTAGTTGAGTTTGTAGGTGACCTCGGTGGTGGCAAAACAACACTGATTAAAGGTATCGCGCAGGGTTTGGGGATTAAACAAACTGTGACCAGCCCAACCTACAATATTCAGCGCTCCTACAAGCTTCCGAGTGGTGGTACACTCGAGCATTACGATCTGTACCGACTTGGAGAAGATGAGATGCTACACCAAGAAATGGAAGAAATCATCACTTCCAACGAGGCGATTATTGTTGTCGAGTGGGCTGATCACTTCACCAAACACCTAACTGAAGACCGATTTATCGTGAAGGCAGAATTTGTCGATGAAACTACTCGACGGTATGAATTTGCGGCAACCGGAGAAGCGACTCGTGAGAGACTTATAAGTGTGCAGGATGCACTGAAGGAGATTTCATGATCTTAGCAATTCGCACTGACAAACCCGAAGCTGAGCTACATGTTCTAGATGCTGCTGGCGAAACACTGGCTAAGCATACATGGGAAGCACATCGACAGCTTGCAGCAACGCTCGTCACTACCATTGAGTCATTTTTGAGCGAGGGCAATACAAAAGCTTCAGAACTATCTGGCATTGTTATCTTTACAGGTGCAGGATCATTCACTGGTTTGCGTATTGGCACAACGGTCGCAAACGCGCTCGCTTACGCACATACCTTACCAATAGTCTATGGTGAGGGAGAAGGCTGGATTGCTGATGGCTTCAAAAAGCTCACTAGTGCAAAGCCAGAGCACTACGTCACTCCGAAATATGACAAGGAGCCAAATATCACTCAGCCTCGATAAGTCTCGCGCTTGCACCTCCGATACAAAAAAGCGCACAATATATGTATTCCGATTCAGGTTACGGAATTTCTGAACACGAAATGTAATGATTGAAACTGTGAGTGTGTGCATGCCAGCGCTAAAGCTGGGGAGCTATAAGAAAGAGGTGAAAGAACTATGGATCCAATAACTATTGGCGCCGTGATCGTCGCGCTAGCCGCCGGCGTGGGCGCAAAGACTGTATATGATCAAACGCAAACCAAGGCCAAGAAGGGCGAGGCCAGCAAGATTATTGACGAAGCGAAGTCTAAGGCCAAAGAAGAATTGCTCAAGGCCAAAGAGGATGCTGTAAAGGTTCTTGAAGAGGCAAAGCAAGAAGAAAAGAAGATTCGTGAACGCCTCGACGAAGCTGAGAAGCGTGTGGCTAATCGCGAGACAAGCCTGGACGCTAAGTTTTCAGAACTCGAGCGCAAGAGTGATGCGCTCAAAGAAAATGAAAAAGAGATCGAGGCAATCAAAGACGAGCTCCGTGCTATTCGCGCTAAGCAAGAAGAAAATCTCGAGAAGATCGCTAAGATGAAGAAGGCTGATGCGGCGGCTAAGATCATGGAGATGACCGAGAAGGAGATCAAGCATGATTTGACCGAGCTCATCGAGAAACGGAAGCGCGAGGCCAAAGAGCTTGCTGACCACAATGCGACTGAAATTATGGTTGAAGCCATGGAACGTATGGCGACAGAAGTCGCGACCGAGCGAGTAGTGACTACTGTGCCACTCCCAAGCGACGATGTGAAGGGCCGCATCATAGGCAAAGAAGGACGTAATATTCAGGCTCTCGAACGGGCGACCGGTGTGGATATCCTCGTGGACGAGACCCCAGGTGTGGTCGTGGTTTCTGGCTTCGATCCGGTACGTCGTCAAGTTGCTCGAGTTGCTCTCGAACGCCTCATCAAGGATGGTCGTATTCACCCGGCTCGTATCGAAGAAGTTGCAAAAAAAGCTCATGATGAGATAGAAAACGAGATCAAAAAAGCCGGCGAAGAGGCAGGACGAGAAGCTGGTGTCGTTGGTTTGCCACCAGAGATTGTTCGTCTGATGGGCTCGATGAAGTTCCGTACGAGTTATTCACAGAACGTCCTCAAGCACTCAGTCGAGATGGCGCACCTCGGTGCAATGATTGCCGAAGAAGTTGGCGCTGATGTGCGTATCACTCGTCGCGCCGCCTATTTGCATGATCTCGGTAAGGCAGTGACGCACGAGATGGAAGGTAAGCATCATCATCTCACTCGTGTTCTGCTCGAGAAGTATGGCTTGGATGAGCCGACGATTCACGCTGCTGAAGCTCATCACGACGACATCGAAGCGACTACGCCAGAAGCTGTCATCGTACGTGCGGTGGATGCATTGTCTGCTGGACGGCCTGGTGCCCGTGGCGACAGTGTCGAAAATTTCGCTAAGCGCATGACCGATCTCGAAAATATCGCCAATACCTTCCCTGGCTTGCAGAAGGTGTATGCCATGTCTGCAGGTCGCGAGATTCGTGTGTTTGTAAAACCTGCAGAGATAGATGATCTTACAGCTATTCGGCTTGCTCGTGATATCGCGAATAAGATTGAAGCCACACTCAAATACCCGGGTACGATCAAAGTAAATGTGATTCGAGAAACGCGGGCTGAGGAGTACGCGAAATAACATGGACTCGACGCGAGTCAAAATTGTCGTCTTTACGCCACTCGAGGCAACCGATGCTGTCCGTGAAGCGTTAGGAAAAGCAGGCGCTGGTCAGCTAGGAGAATATTCTTTCTGCAGCTATGCCGTTGTAGGAAAAGGCTACTTTTTGCCGAGTGAGAATGCCGAGCCACACATCGGAAAGCCGGGGGAATTTGAGACAGTAACCGAAGAGCGAATCGAAGTAACTTGTGATCGTGACAAGGCTCATGCTGTGGTTGACGCGATGAAGGCAGCTCATCCTTACGAAGAAGTCGCTTTCGACATATATCCGCTCGTAGAGCTGACAGGTAAAACAGATATCTAAATTGGCTTGCAATCGTTTCTCGAGAAGACTACCATAAGCTAAATAGTTTTTCTCTAGCGAAACTACCTTATAAATACAAAAAAGGAAAAATAGACATGCCACGCGCCAAAAAAAGCTCAGCCAAGCCAGCTCCGAAAAAACCAGCCACTTTACGGCGATCCCCACGCGTTCGACGTGCATCAAACACAACGCAGACCAGTTCAATCACTCGTCGCATAGTCAAGGAGCCGGCATGGCTGTGGCTCATCATTGGAATCCTAGTATTATTCATCGTCTGGTATATCTGGGCGTGGCTCAATCCTGGCGTGACAGATATTCCCTCGATGTAGCAATCGATCGCGCATGTATCTGTACAAAAAGGCAAAAATCGAGTAGAATTACTCGATTATGAAGATTCTCCACATTGGTGACGTAGTTGCCCGACACGGGCGGCGCGTTGTGCAAAAGCTCCTCCCTGCGCTCATCGAAGAGCATGGGATTGATTTCGTGATCGCACAATCTGAGAATATGGCAACTGGTAATGGCCTGACTATCAAATCCGTCCAAGAGCTCCAAAAAGCGGGCGTGGATTTCTTTACTGGCGGGAATCATAGTTTTAAGAAACCAGCATTTAATACGTACTTCAATGACGCAACGATACCGGTTATTCGCCCAGGTAACTTTGCACATGACAAGCCGGGTAGAGGGCATGCCGTAGTGGATACGCCCCACGGCAAGATACTCATTATTAATGTGCTTGGGCATAATGTACTGCCAGCATATTATGAAGGACCAGCGATCGATAATCCGTTCCTATATGTTGATCAAGTATTGGCAGAACATGCGCATGAGACATTTGCTGCCATTATTGTCGACCTGCATGCCGAGTGGACCAGTGAGAAGGTTGCGCTTGGCTATTACTTGGATGGCAAAGTTACCACAGTTGTATCCAGTCACACCCACGTCCCCACTGCTGACGCTCGCGTATTGCCTGGTGGCACCGCAACGATTTCGGATCTCGGGATGACAGGTCCTGCAGACGCAGTATTAGGAATCAAGAAAGACATCATCATCGATATGATTCGCAATGATGCGCGCCGCCGATTTGAGCGACCCGAGAAAGGCCCGGGTGTATTCCAGGCATTGCTGGTCGATCTCGATCCCACATCCGCCAAAGCCCGCAGCGTTGAACAGATCCTCCTGGCCACCACCATCTAGCCACTAGCGTTTTACCCACAGCTTGATACAATAAGGTAAATTATCTGAGTATCATTAGAGTTTATCAGGAAGGACAGGTATGGACGAGATCAAGAAATCCGTCGAGTCGGGGATAGCAGCTACGGTTGAGGCGACTGAGAAGACCCTCGAGCAACCCGTTAAATGGTCGCGCATACGACGATTTGTGAAGCGCCTGGGTCCTGGACTGGTGACTGGGGCTGCAGATGATGATCCTTCGGGCATAGGTACGTATTCACAGGCGGGCGCACAGTTTGGCTACCACCTGGCGTGGATGATGCCGTTCATGCTGCCATTGATGACTGCAGTTCAAGAGATGGCGGGTCGGATTGGCCTCGTGACTGGCAAGGGACTCGCACAAGTCATCAAAGAAAACTACAATCGCTGGTTTCTCTACGCGGCAGTGTTCTGTTTGGTCTTTGCAAACGTTGTGAATATCGGCGCCGATATTGGCGCAATGGCTGCAGCTGCTAAACTCATTGTTGATCTACCATTTGTATGGCTGACCCTGTTCTTTACGATTGCTATCGTCGTGCTTGAGCTAGTTATTCCATACAAACGTTATGCGAAGGTACTGAAGTGGCTTTGCTTATCGCTCTTTGCCTATGTGATTACAGTTTTTCTCGTTGCTGTTCCATGGGGTGAAGTCTTGGGGCATACAGTTATCCCACATTTCGAACTCAATAAAGAATTTGTCATGGCTTGCGTAGCACTCTTAGGCACGACGATATCACCCTATCTTTTCTTCTGGGAGCCAAGTCAGATCGTCGAAGAGGAGATCCAGCATCATTGGACAGGGGTCACGCTCAAGAAAAACAAAAAAGTGGACTTATCAGCTGGTAAGATTAGTCGCTTCCGCATTGATAATTTTACCGGGATGTTGATATCGCAGACTATCGCGTTTTTCATCCTTGTAACCGCCTCGGCGACACTGCATGCTTCGGGAATTACGAACATTGAGACAGCGGATCAGGCAGCTAAAGCGCTCGAGCCACTCGTTACGGCATTTCCAAACGCCGGCCAATTCGCATCATTCATATTCGCCATTGGGATCATCGGTACGGGTCTCCTCGCAGTTCCCGTGCTGGCTGGGTCTGCAGCGTATGCTCTGTCTGAAGCGGTCGGAGCGAAAGAAGGACTCTTCCGCAAAGTGAAGCGAGCACCAGTATTTTATGCGATCATTGCGCTCGCGACGCTCATGGGGCTACTCATCAACTTTGTGGGAATCCCGCCGATTACTGCGCTGTATCTCTCGGCAGTAGTAAATGGCGTGATGGCAGTGCCGCTCATTTTCATTATTCTCAAAGTTGGTTCGAGCAAGAAGATTATGAAACAGTATGTAAACGGACCATGGGCTCGATTCTTCACCACTTCCGCGCTCGTCGTCATGTCGGCTGCAGCTATCTTGATGTTTGTACTTGGCTAAGCCACTTCGTGATACAATCCGTCCATGAGTATGTCACCCAAATATGCACTTATTACCGGGGCTTCATCAGGTATCGGCTTTGAGTTGGCGCATGTCTACGCGTCACGTGGGTTCAACCTTGTGCTCGTCGCACGCGATCAAGCAAAGCTCCATGCCGTCTCCAAGGCTTTGGCGCGTGAGTATGGACAGCAAGTTGAGGCGATAGCACTTGATCTGACGAAGCCGGGTGCTTTGAATCAGATCACAAAGCAATTACAAAAAGACTCTATCGAGATAGAGGTTCTGATCAATAATGCAGGCTTCGGACTGTTTGGTTCTGCTCTCGAGACGGATCTTGAGACCGAGCGCAATATGATCGAGCTCAATATTGTTGCCCTGACAGCTTTGACAAAACACTTTGCACGCGCGATGGTCGAACGTGGCCATGGAGGGATTATGAATGTTGCTTCGACAGCGAGCTTTTTCCCTGGCGTCAACATGAGTGTGTATTACGCAACCAAAGCCTATGTATTGAGCTATTCGCTTGCACTTGCTGAAGAGCTCGCACAAGCAGATGTCCACGTCATGGCATTGTGCCCTGGACCGACGAAAAGTAACTTCGCAGCTACGGCTCACGCCGGCAAAACGAGACTATTTGGTCGGCCGATGGATGCCAGGAAGGTTGCCGAAGTAGGCTATCGCGGCATGAAGTATCGGCGTCGTGTGGTAGTAGTGGGTTTGCACAATAAGCTCGCTGTCTATGTCCGACGTATCTTGCCGGATTGGCTCGCCGCACAAGCGGTGCGCCGCGCGAGTCGATTGCGTAAGCCGTTTCGATAGTGCTTCAAGAGTTTATTAGGCCGGCAAAAGACCGATGATTAGTCCCATAACGAGTATGGTGACAAATTGATTACCGATATTGATGAGGGTCAGCTTGCGTGGCTTGGACTCTGATAGGTCGGTCGAGACAGTACGCGTAAGTGCAATGCCGAGCCATAGCCAAAATGCCGTTGTTACGGAGTCCTGTAGGAAGCTATTGCTATAAAAGCTGTGCGCGAGGTATGTAACATGCGCTATGATATACGCCATTAGAAGTGAGAGTAATAATAGACTGACGAGATATGGGCCCATCGCCATGCGTTTGCTTTGCGGCACTTTATCTGCGCCCGATAGCTTCATCCATTGCTTACCAAGGAGTGGTCCATACCAAATTGTCCCGACCACCATGCTACTCAGTGCTGCTAATACGACTGCCCAAATGTTTACTGTTGCATTCATGATTGCCTCCTGGTTTGTGATGCGCCTAGTATGCGCCTGAGGGTCATGCTTGTCTAGAGTTCACTGAGTGATCTTAGTTCGTACGACAGCAGCAAACCAAGTGAGCCACACGATCTCACTGAGGATGAGCGCGCGCTCGCCGACAAACACGCCGAAGACTTGCCACGCGAAGAGCACCGACCATATTTGTATGACTCCCAGCATGAGCGACAATCGAGCTGATCGCTTCCAGCCAGGTGCCTTGCGCTGACGAGCCCAGACGAGGATTGCAGCGATAGGAAGGCTTAAGAATGTCATATATGCGGCGATGCCATGTACGACAGGAGCTTGCATGGTGACCGCAGCGACAGCATATCCGACGGCAAAGACGCGCAAAAGTCGTGAGATGGCTGAGTGTTCTTTGATTTGTAGAACGACTAATGCGCGCGGCAGCACCCAAGCACCATACGCATTTGCCCAGAAGACAAGTATTGCTATCCAGCCGAGATCACCCTCAAGGAAATTACTGACATATGATTGGTTGTATTGTAGTTCAGGCCTCACACTATGAAGTAGCCAGATAGTGACGACGTAGACGAGTGATCCAACTATGGTGAAACTAGGGTATTTCTTGAGATCTTGCATGTTATTGATAGCTCTTTGCTTGCTTTGTGAAGAGCTCATGGTATACGCCCTTTTGCTTCATAAGACTTTCATGTGTGCCATGCTCGCTGACTCGGCCGGCGTCGAGCACGATGATCTGATCTGCCTCACGCACCGTACTAAATCGATGTGATATGACGATCGCACCCTTGTCGCGCTGCATGTGCCAGAGTCGGTGAAAAATCTCTGACTCAGCACGTGCATCTATCGCACTTGTCGGCTCGTCGAGTACCAAGATATTTGCTTGTCTGTAGAAGGCTCTCGCGAGGGCGATCTTCTGCCATTGGCCACCCGACAGCTCTACGGAATCATCGAAGAATCGTGTGAGCACTGTGCGCTCTTTCTTCGGGAGCTCGTAGACGAAGTCAGCTTGCGCGTCACTAATGGCTTGCTTGAGCTTGCGTTTATCAATCGGGCCTTGGAGCTGGAAGGTGACATTTTGCGCGACGGTGAGAGGGTAGTGGTTGAAGTCCTGCTGAATGATGGCGAGTTTGTGGTACCAACTGTCGAGGTCAATCTTACGCAAGTCCACGCCATCAATTAGGATGCGGCCACTATCAGGGTCGTAGTGCCGTAACAGCAACTTGATGAGTGTTGTCTTCCCGGCTCCGTTCACACCGATGAGCGCCATCTTCTCAGCGGGATTGAGAGTGAAACTGACATCTTTAAGGATGTGTTTCTTCGTGCCCGGGTACCGAAAACTCACGTTTTCAAAAGCAATGCTGGGAATATGGTCACCTCGGGCTATGAGCATCGGGTTCTTTGGCTTTGTAAGCTTGGTGTCGGCATTCATGAATATGAAATAGTCTTCGACGTTGATGAGCTCCTCATAGATCGAACGGAAATTCCTGACCAGTGAACTGCTGCTATTCTCGAGCCTAGAGACAAGACTGTCATAAAATGTATAGTCACCGATACTAAATGCACCTCGCGTAGTGATGATACGCATGAAGAGCCATACGCGAGTGAAGACCGATGTAGCGACACCGAATGTATCGGTGACTGCTTCGATGCGACTGAAGTGACGTTGTGCTTTGAGTTCGATGTCAGCCATCTCGTCTTGGTTGCCAATGAGGCGCTTCAAGAACCCACTGATGGCCCCAGCAGCTCGGATCTCTCGTATGTGTGTCCAAGTGATAAGGCTGTCTCGTAAGTACCAGTTCAAGCGCCTTTTCGGTGAAAGTTTGACGTTGATTTCACGATAACGGCTGGCGCTATAGACGCTTGATATGAGGCGTGGTATTGCTGAGACGATGGCTAGCACGAAGAGAATCCAATTCAGCTTCAGGACGGCGAGAGTTGCTACGAGCATAGTGACAATATCGGATGATATGCTCGACAAATTTCGTAGTACCCAGCCAACGTCGAGTCTCTCGACGCGCTCAATGATGTCTTGAAACTCTGGATCTTCGAAGTGCGCAGCATCAAGCTCAGCGCAGCGTCGTGCGATGATGCGATCGAGCTGATTGCGTGCCTGGATGGTTGTTTTGTTATTCTGGTAGCTTTGGAAGTTTGCTATCAGTGGCTCAGCAACGCCCGCAAGAGCGGTAATTATGAGTAGTTGCCAGAATTGCGGGAAGACGGATGGTACAGAGCCGGATATGTACGCAGTGATGAGGTTGATGATCTGCGCATACATGTAGCTGCGGCCGATCGAGATCAATGACGTGGAGATGTCGATGAGCGGCAGGAAGACCGTCCGCCAGTGGGTCAGCTGCCATTGCAGCTTCAAGCTCATCGACAGGTATTTGAGGAGGTCCTTGCGAGCTACTTTCTTTGCCATAGCTCTTATACTAACAGAATCTGAAATCTTGCATCGAATAATGAAAAGAGACCGGGCGGGGATTGGACCCGCTCGGTCTCTGTTGTTAGTGTCGTATGCGCCCCACTTCTTCTGGGTCCATCCCGACACCGTGTCCGATCACAGCGTTTGTGAGCTTGGTGGCTTCGTCGTTGGTGATCCCGAGAAGGGAGGCAATCCCAGCATCATGGGAACGTGCCATCTCGCTCTGAGCTGATTCGACAAAGCGCTCTAGAAACCGCATAGCTCTCTCTCCGAAACCGGTGACGTGCTTGATGACGGCTGCCCTTTCAGGCTCACGACAAAGTCTCTGTAGATCGGGGACGTAGAGGCCATCGATTCTCAGCGAATCACCCACCATTACACGGCGTACACGCACTCGTGTAAGGCTGTTTTGAGGGAGTATCGTGCCTGCGTTGTTGGGTGCAAGCAATATTCGCATGAGAGCGCGTAGGGTACGATTCCCCTGGCGCAACTGCGCGGTGTCATCCCCGACGAACTGGGCTACTGCAGCCTCAGTCATCCAGGCTGCATCGTGGTCTCCCAGTGCTTCGAACATTTCATGGTCAAGTTCCACCTCGGGTGTCTCTAGCCGAGCTGCTTTTGAATCGAGCAGGCTGCCGACCGTGCGACGCCTCTCATGGCTCTTGCTTGCGGCGATGAATTCGCGATAGGCCGTGTCGTCGTCGAAGACAAGCCAGGCTTTGATAGGAATGACGTGCTTTGACATGGGGTGCTCCTCATGAGCTCTAGTAGGTGCGAACGAATGTGAAAAATTATAAACTAATATACTAATATAGTCAATATATATGAAAAGAGACCGTGCGGGGATTGGACCCGCTCGGTCTCGAGAGTGTTGGCTCAGGGCTAGGGGATCTGGTATCCGCGGTCGTTAAGGACCATCCTGATGCATCGATAGGTATTCGGTCCGAAGTTGAAGACCTGCTTGATCAGGTATGCCTTAGATCCAGGAGCTTGGAAGATGCGTGCGAGGCTGTCCTCTGAGATCATGTACAAGTTGTTATCCCAACGTGCAACAGAATCGATCAGAAGTCGTTCGATCTCTGTCGGGTCGATTGGAGTAGCTTCCTTGATGGCAGCGATCGCACGCACGAGCGCACGGAACCCCCTGTTTACGCCGTTACTGCTCAGTTCGAGCCGATCTGCTGCGTTCGCGACGTCGCTGAGGGTGATCCATTTCTGAGATCCGGGGTCGGGGACATTGTACGACCCGGGAACGATGTGCACTGTGACCTGTGCGTCATTCACGAGATCGGTGAGGACCGCATCACGAACGCCTTCGTAGCGCTGCTGGCACTTCAGGAGATGGTCGAGGATGCGAAGGTGTTCCTCGTCTCCTTCGACTCGGATGGACAGGGTGCGAGAAGCCATGGCTGGCCTTTCTGATTTTGTGCACATGC
>CAYMMM010000027.1:0-10247 GCA_964391595.1 uncultured Candidatus Saccharibacteria bacterium
ATCCTGGGACTGCTCCCCCTGGAGCAGCAACGCTGCCCCAGAAGGGGTTGAGCTAGGTAATGGCCAGTGCTCGCTAGCCTCTCGGAGCTTCCCCGAGATATTCCGGGCCTTTTTACGAGCGCCATACTCGAGTTATGCTGTTGGGTTTCTTTTTACTCGCCCGCGAGCTTCTGGTGCCACGCTGTTACTTCAGCGCCGAATCCACCTTTTGGCTTATTCTATTCGATGTCCTTCCACGAGCGGCTGGGGACCTCCCACAACAGCGTTGCGGAAGCGGAGGAGAGGGCGGCATCGAAATGCACCGTGTCCCCTCCCTGCTCCCAGTAGAGCTGTTCTAGGTCGTGCCTGGAGGCGTGGGGGTTCGCCTTCCAGATCCGGACCATGAGGGCCGCATCCGCCCGACGCTGTTCCGACATGTGTCGGCGCTGGTCGGGGGCGAGGGTACCCACGTAGTTGGACATCTTCTTCTTTTCCATGGTGCTCATGAGAGAAGCTTGAGTATTTGCAGTGAGATTACGTGAGACAAGGTATGTTCTGTTGATTGAGGTCTCGTAATCAGGTTGAAATCTCTCAAGGCTCTCTCCTGAGCACCAGCAATGCATGCTGTGAGGTTCTAAGCTACAGCGTTTTGCAACAAATGTAACTTGAAGAAGTGTATCAGATATGTTATTTTTTGTCAATACTTTTTGTCAATATATTGTTGCTTTTGCCTATTTTTGAGCATTTTTCAGATGTAATGTTAGTATTTTTTATGAGATTTTTTACGAACAATATCTGCGCAATTGAGGCAGAAAGGCACAATATACTGCTATAAATAGAAAACGCCCGCGTGGGGACGGGCGGTGAGCACGAGCACTCAAAAGATTGAGGGCGCAGTAGAGAGATAGAATTGAAAGAAATGCTGTTGGGCGACCTGGTCGTTTTGTTGGGCCAGGTCGCCCAACGATTCAGCATGGGCTCCTCAATGCGGTTTGGTATCGAGCAGCTCGTGTGAGCCGGCTACTCCGCGGAGGACGTCATGTTGGATCGTCGAACGCGTCGACGATGATCAGAAGCAGTCACCACCGTTGATGAACGTCCGTTGCTTCTCCATGTTTTCTTTCCCTTCGTCATGTCCTTTCGGACTTGGATGGCGCCGATGCCATGTGGCCCTGTCGGCAGCAGGGTACGCCCCATGCTTACAGCACAAGGTAACGCAGTCATTATACGGGTGTATTAATTATTTGTCAAGATCTTTCAACAATTACTTTGAGAGGTCTTTGTTATACTCATAGTTCTTCCACGCCAGATTATAAAGCTGGCGTAAGATAGCGACGATCTCGCGACTTTCAATAACTATTCCCGTAGGGTGTTCACCGAATGTCAGTATGGTTGCTCGATCCTTGTAAAGTTGTAAGTCACCCTTTGCCTTAGCGGGTAGACGCTTAGCTTCACGCTGTGTCTGCGGATCTTCTCGGGGCAAATCAACAGATCCAGAATACAGCGCTCGACTAGAAAGATTTTTACGCTTACGAGCGGATGGGTTTTTTTGTAGCACGTCAGGATACATTTTACGGATCTCATCAATATCACTTAGTCCAAGAATCTTTTCAGAACGAGTAGCCTTCCGGCGCATATAGTCAGATACTGCCTGAGCCGCCTCGGGACCTTTATAGAATCGTACTACAGGCGCATCATCAGCCTCCACACGGCTCACGTCCTTCAAATCCTTAAGTGACTTCTTCAGCGCTTCCTTGCGCTCAGACACTTCCTTCTCTATCGAGTTCAGATAGCGCTCGATAGCTTCTGGCGACTCAGCGACGAAGACGGTTTTCTTGCCTTCTACAGAGGTAGAGACAAGACCCATTGCTGCCAGTTCATCGAGGATGACATAGGTAGTAGCTCGGTTTACTTCAGCTTGTTCGGCAATACGCTGAACCGGTGCCGGCCCGAGAAAAAGGGCGGCTACATAGACCTTAGCCTGCTTTTCAGTCAGACCAACTGATTCGAGTTTTTTCGCGAGATTGGCGATTTGCATAAGCGCAATATATCATTGTTGTCAAAATTTGTCAACTATTTTTGTACACTGACTCGTACGACCCGTATCAGCCTATACTCAGCTCAGTCGTCCATGCTAGGATGTATCTAATGCATTTCGAAATCGGCCCCCTCATCCAAAGCGTCGGCTACATCGGCATTTTCTTAATCGTATTTGCCGAATCTGGCCTCCTCATCGGCTTCCTCTTGCCAGGCGACAGCCTGCTTTTCACAGCAGGAATCTTCGCTTCTCAGGGGCTTTTCAATGTATGGCTCCTGTGTGGCCTCACATTCCTCGCTGCGGTACTTGGCGATAATGTAGGCTATGCTTTTGGCAAACGTGTCGGGCCTCGGATCTTCTCAAAGAAAGACTCGCTCTTCTTCCACCAAAAATACATTGACAAGTCACAAGCTTTCTTCGAAAAGCATGGCGGCAAGACGCTTATCCTGGCCCGCTTCACGCCTATCGTACGCACCTTTGCGCCGATTCTCGCCGGTGTCGGTAAGATGGAATATCGCAGATTCTTTGCCTACAACGTCATCGGTGCAGTCTTGTGGGCAGTGGGCCTCACCCTTCTCGGCTACTTCCTAGGCTCACTAATACCCGACCCCGAAAAATACATCATCCCAGGCATCATTGGTGTAGTTGCTATCTCCGTTCTGCCTTCGATATGGCATGTGATTCGCGACCGAAAGGTTGCCAAATCCGGATCACAAACCACCAGCCAGCAAGAAGCGCGCAAAGAAGCTCAAGACCTCAAGAAAGCTCTCAAGAAATAACCCCCTCGATTGCAAGCATGGTTACTACTGCTTGACTACGAAATTCACTAATCGATCTGGTACCACAACCACCTTGATGATTTGTGCGCCTTTTGTCCACTCGTGCTTGGCATTTTCTTCACGCGCCGTCTCTTCGACCGCTCCAGGCACTCGTCCCGCAGCACTCAAGAACTCACCACGGAGCTTACCGTTCACCTGTACCGCAATGGTCACAACATCTTCTTTCAAGAGAGCCTTATCATAAGCAGGCCAAGGCTCAAGATGCACGCTTTCTGTCTGACCATGATCAAACCACAGCTCCTCGGCGAGATGAGGAGCTATCGGCGCGAGTATGCGGATGAATGTGAGCGTAGAGGTCGCCCAGGTATCCTCAGATACGAGCCCCTCGCGGCGAGCCGTGACCAGCGCATTGATATACTCCATCATGGCTGCGATCGCCGTGTTGAAGTGCGTGGTTTCGAGATCTTCTCCAACCTTTTTCACCAGCTTATGGAGTTTGGCGATCAGCGCAGTATCTGCAGCTGCATCTTGGCTCGTTTGTGAATACCCAGGGCTCAACACATCATAGACTTTTTGCATGAAACGATACGTACCTTCAAATCGACGCGCATCCCACGGGCCACCATCCTGCCAAGGGCCCATAAACATCAAGTACAGACGGAGTGCGTCCGAACCGTATTGATCGAGGTAAGGGAGCGGATCGACAACATTGCCTTTTGATTTGCTCATTTTGTTGCCATCTGGACCGAGAACCAAACCTTGATTGATGAGATGCTTGAAGGGTTCTTTGAAACCAAGATAACCTTGCTCGTGTAGGAACTTCGTGATGAAGCGCGCGTACAAGAGGTGCAGGATCGCATGCTCGACCCCTCCTGTATACAGGTCTACGGGCAGCCATTGCTTCACTGCTGCTGGATCAAAGGCTCCATCCTCATACTGCGTGTTTGGATAGCGCAAGAAATACCATGATGAATCAACGAAGGTATCCATTGTATCTGTTTCGCGGTGAGCATCCTCGCGGTGACACTGTGGACACGATACCTTCTCAAAATCAGGGTGAGTCTGCAGTGGCGAGCGGCCCGTTTCATCAAATGCCACATCGAGAGGCAGCACGACCGGCAGCTCTTCTTCTGGTACCGCGACCGGACCGCAATCTGGGCAATGGATAATTGGGATTGGGGCGCCCCAGTAACGCTGGCGCGAGATCAGCCAATCACGCAAGCGGTAATTGATCGTCGCATTGCCATCCCCTCGCTGCTGCAGCCAGACCGTAATGTCGCGCTTAGCTTGCTCCGTGGTAAGACCATCAAATTGACCCGAGTTACAGACAATGCCGCCATCAGTAAATACCTTGTCACGCAGGAAAGCGTCGAAGACGTATTTATGCAACTCATCTTGCAACATCGACTCTGCCTCCGAAGCTTTCACCCACTCGACGGTAAATTTGCCACGCTCATCAGCTTCGAGTTGCTGCTCAATTCGCTCATCGCTGAGCAGCTCAAAATGCACACCAACGCACTCGATCTGGCGCGCGACATTCTTGGAGTGCGCAAAGTAATGATGATGTATGCGCTCGGTCTGCCCTATGTATTTAATATCCGAGTAGCCTGTCTCTTCTATCACTTCACGCGTGGCAGTCGCGACGACATCTTCGTCAGCCTCTCTCCCACCGCCGACGAGCAAGCGCCCGCCCTGCTCGCCCCAATCTATCGTCAGTACTTCATCAGTGCGTGGATTATGTACTAACGCGACAATGCTCATGCGGTGTTCTGGGTCGACCTGTGGCTCGCCCGTAACTGGCTCGACTACCTTCGTGATTGGCAGATTATATTTCTTCGCAAAGGTATAATCTCGATCATCGTGCGCTGGTACCGCCATAATCGCACCGGTGCCATATCCCATCAGTACATAGTCAGCTATCCAAACTGGGATCTGTTCGCCGTTAGCCGGGTTAATAACGTGGCTACCGGTAAATACGCCCGTCTTTTCTTTCGCCTCCATGCGATCCACGTCGGTGCGCGAACCAGCCCACTCGACATACTGTTCGACTTCGGCTTTGTGCTTATCTGTTGTTATGACTGGGACTAATGGATGCTCGGGTGCAATGACCATAAATGTAGCGCCAAAGATTGTATCAGGACGAGTAGTAAAGACTTCGATCTCGGTCGGGACCACTTTGGCATAGAACGTATTGTCTGCCAACATTTTCCATGGGTCTTCAAAACGCACATTCGCAAATTTTTCAGCCAAGCTATTGATGCGCTCACTCGTATCGGGATTTAATACAATACGCTCTACAGCGCCATCTTGATCCTTAAAAATAAACACGGTCTCTTGATCTATGTACTCGTTCCAATATCCTGGCGTTAGCTTCTCAGCGACTAACTCCTCATACTTATTGAGCGATGTGTTCGGTATAAGTAGCTTTCGGGCACCTTCAGTCTTTTCTTTGATAACGATGTCCAAATTTGTCAGTTCCGTGTCTGAAATCATATCTGCGCCCATCAAATAGCTATATGCTTTACCTGCATACAAAGGTTTATTTTCATATACCTTAAACCGTACTTTTGCACCCTTACTGCGACCGATCCAGTTGCGCTGCTGCTGGACGACTCGATCTGGCCAATCCAAGGTATCGAGATCATCGAGCAGTGCATCGGCATAATCAGTGATCGTGAAATACCACTGTTTGAGATTTTTTCGCTCCACAGTCGTACCGCAACGCTCACACGCGCCGTGCACAACTTGTTCGTTCGCAAGCACCGTTTTATCCTTCGGGCACCAATTCACAATCCCATCGCGCTGAACGGCCTTGCCGGCGTGAAAGAGCTGTAAGAAAAGCCATTGTGTCCACTTGTAGTATTCAGGCTTCGAGGTATCCACCAGACGGTCAAGGTCATACATGCCACCCATCCGCTGATATTGACTGTAAAAACTCGCAGTATTTTGGTCAGTCCACTCGCCGGCTGGGATGTTGTTTTTGATCGCAGCATTCTCAGCTGGCAAACCGAAGGAATCATAACCGAGCGGCTGCAATACATCCTTACCTTGCATACGAGCCAAGCGTCCAAGAGTATCGGCCGGCGCGAAATGGTACCAATGGCCGATATGCAGTTTACCTGATGGATACGGAAACATCACCAAGTTATAAAACTTATTCTTGGGATGTTCGGGAGTTTTATACAGTTCTGCCTTACGCCAGATATCCTGCCACTTCGGCTCGACCTCCGTGGGCTTATACATGCGGCGTTTTTCGGGTGTGCTCATAGCGCGAATTATACCTGATTATCAGGAGTAGCGCGAGCTTCGCTTGCGCCCAACGGCTTACGGGCGGCGATCCAATAATCATGCCAACGTGTGGTACCTCCATCGCTCAAGGGTTTATCATCCTGATCTCGCTCCTCGATCTGGACTTCATCGAGCCCTTCAAAAAGCTCTTCAACTCGATCGCGCGTCAAGAAGGTCATACGATGATATGTGTCCGCCCAGCCATGGCGATCACCAGCCAGTTGTACCGACAGTATGCCACCCGGCTTCAGTGAGCCAAGCAACGCTTGCCAGGCTGCATCAAAGCGCTCTGGGTGTGTAAACTGCAAAGTCAAATACGATATTATCAGGTCATACTGCTCGCTCGGTAAGTGATCCGGGAGCTCCTCATTGTGCACACGATGGAAGGCAAAGCGTTCGTGACGATCTATGTCGTTGTGCTGCAACTCGACACTAATCGCGCGCGCTTCTGCTTCAGTCGATGCATCGTAGGCATCGACATGACCAACTCCTGCCTCAAGTAAATACCGTGCCTCCACCATCGCACCTGCCCCTATTTCAAGAGCGGAGACCTGACTCAGATCACCACGCTCCTGACGCAGGTGCTCGACAGCTTCCGTCACTTGTGATCTCGGTGGTCGAGATTGATGGTGCTCATAATACTCCGCAAAAGATCCTCGACGTGATGTTTTTTCTGGCGTCTCATCATCATGACCACTTGGCTCATGTATTACAGTCATGACTAAATCCCAAAGCTTTTCTTTTTACGCGCCTTCCAGCTTTTGCTTTGACGAACCAGCTCTTGGGCCGGATCGAGATCCGGGGAGAGCAGGATACGACTGGTCTCCTCAGTGAACACTCCATTCTGACTGCCCTTTACAAAAATGATGTCTCCAGGCTGTATACGTGGTTTGAGATAGTGGCCAGCTTCGTAAGGAGTCCGGAACTGTTTGACTTTCTCCTTCGCAAGTCCAGCATCGATAGCGGCTGGCGCGAGCAGATTCATAGCTTCTTTGCCAACCGTCACCAGCAAGTCGACGTTTTTGTGCGCTGCATATGCACCCGCTTCCTGGTGGAGCTCGGCCGAGAAGTCACCCAACTCATTCATGCTGCCCAATACTGCGATACGCCTCGCGCCCGTCTTGAGTGGTAGCTCAAGGAGTGTATCCAGCCCAGCTTCCACAGCAGCTGGGCTCGCATTATAACTATCATCAAGCAGCTGCGAACCATTGACACCTGCAAGCAAACGGATGCGACCGACGGCAGGCTTGATATGCGCTACGGTCTTACAAATAGCGTCAAAATCAACGCCAAGTTCATGTGCGACTGCGGCGGCGGCCAGCACATACGACAAGCTATGACGAGCTACAAACTGCGTCTTGATCGTGGCGCGCGACTTGCCCACGAGCAACTCGGCTTGCAGCAGTCCACTACGTGCACGTGTGACACTCTTCGGGTCGATACGGACTGTGCCATGCTCAAGTCCATACCCTACAGCATGCTTCCGTCGCTCCATGACTGCGCGCACCATCTCCATATCAGCATTATAAAAGCAGCGCTCCGCCTGGGATGCCAGCCAGGCTGCATCATCACGTAGCTGCTCTACCGACTCAAAACGCTCCATGTGAGCTGGTGATGCGCCAGTAAGCACCGAGATCTGTGGCTTCAACCGCTCAAGCCACGGTGTCATCATAGCGCGTTCATCCTCTGCTATCTCGATAACTGCCGTGTCATACGGATAGTCTCTGAGGAGTGCATCGATCTGCTTAAAGAGTGCTCTCCAGGCCACGGGGTCAGCTAGCCGTGCGGGCACCTTCAGACCAAAGAGCGCCAGCGGTACGCCGATATCCGTATTGTAGCTGTCTTCCGAATAGCTCACCTTGCGCCCATTTGCTTCAAGCAACTGGCCAATTGCGAGCTTTGCGCCGGTCTTACCAACCGTGCCGGTCACGGCAATGACTGCGATCTGATGCCGATCCAGAAGTTGTGTGACCTTACGCTCCAGCTGCCGAACGATGTATTTTTGTGCGATTTTTTTCAGCATTACTGTAATTCTATCACTTCTGGACGATTTCGTGCTCGCTCGATGAGATGATGCACGAGTTGATCAAAGTCATACCCATAGGCACGCGCGGCCTGTGGGAGGAGCGATGTCTCCGTCATGCCGGGAAGTGTGTTGAGTTCGAGAAGCCACAAACGGCTACGGGTAAGGATAAAGTCGGAGCGTGAATAGTCACGACATTTGAGTGCTCGGTGCGTCGCTAACGCAGTTCGTTGAATCGCTGCTATGTGCGACGGAGGAAGAGGCGCTGGCGTTATTTCTTCGCTGGCACCTGGAGTATATTTGGCGGCGTAATCAAAAAACTGCGCGGATCGAGGACGTATAAGGGTCGGCGGCAAAGCGATCGGTCCATTCTCAGTCTCAAGTACTGCACAGGTCACTTCCTGCCCGAAGATACATTTCTGGATAATAAATTGATCAAACTCCATGCTTACTTGCTCAAGTGCATCAGCAAGCTGCGCGGGTGTTTTGACCATATAGACTCCTACCGAGCTACCAGCGCGGCTCGGCTTCACGACTACCGTATCACCGAGCGCTGTCAGTATTTGCCGCACGCGCTTAAAGCGATTTGCTACCCACTCGGAACGGCTCATAACGACATAGTCAGGTATCGCAAAGCCTTGTCGTCGCAATGTAGCATACGAAGCAGCCTTGTCAAAAGCGAGTGCACTGCTGCGTGCGCCACTGCCCTGATACGGAATCGTCGCACGGTCGAGCAAGCGCTGCACCGTCCCATCTTCACCGTACTCACCATGCATGGCGATAAACGCAGCATCAACTTCATATGGCAACTGCGCCAATACTTGTTCTGCTGACCACACCTGCTGTGGCGTATCTGCCTCGAGGCCAAGAAGAGAGGTATACACACGCCATTCGCCTGATTCAGTAATGAGTATTGGCCGCGCGTCATACCGTTGTGCGTCGATGACACTCAGGATATTGCGGGCGCTTAAGCGGGACACATCGTGCTCTCGTGATGGCCCCCCAATCAGCACGGCGATGCGTGGCTTGGACATAGCCTCATTATAGCTGAAATCGGCTGCTGACAATGAATATCAGGTTTTTAGTGAGTAACTACTTCTTCTTGATCTTCTTAAAGACTACGAGCTTGTAGCCGTCTGGATCACGAACAACAAATTCACGCCGGCCATACGGCCAGTCTTTTGGATCGCTTGATGGCGTGATACCTTCTGCGACAAGCGCTTCGTGAGCCGCATCTACGTCGTCCACACTCAAGCACATGTATATGCCATCGCCCTTTCGTTCAGCCTGTGCGTCTCTCTGATGTGACTGTTTCATCTCCGAGTCAGCCTGCACGAGATCGATCCAAAACCAGTTGATATAACCTGTTGCGGCCGTGTCGCCGACTTCTTTGAACGTAAAGCCAAGCTTGGTATAAAAATCGATACTTTGTTTCAGATCTTGTACATAGAGTACTACACCGGAGAAGCTTTTGAGTTGCATAGGATGTCCTTTGGTTAATTGCATAATTATACACCGATAGTAAACCCCATACTCACGGAGAGTATGGGGGACGATGCGTTACACCGGCTGACCGGCAGGCTCTACGGCTTCTTCGATCAAAACCTTGCCTTTACCCTTACAGGTATCGCACATACCGTGCGTGCGATCTCGACCGACTTCGCCGTGCGTTTTGCAGATAATGGCATCGACGTCCATCGTGATGACGACCCCGTGATGATCTGAGTCTCGACCATCACCGCCGCAGACCGTACATGTCTTCAGCTGCCACGGCAAGGGGCCGTGCTCAGCATGACGACCCATATTGATCCGCTCCGAGCGCAACAACGATTCTGCAGATGTTCTGGCTTCGTTGCGCTCACCAAGGAGAATCAACCCCTCAGTACACAGATGCACTACGACGTCTGAGGCATTGCCCCAAGGTCGATGCCTCAGATGATGCTCGCGCAGCTGAGTGAGACTGGTCTCTGTTTCTCTTACTTCTGCCGTTTCAGCCATCTCTGGCCTCCTTGTCTTGTATACAGGTCGGGGCTGATGAAGCCTCACCAACGCGGAGCTATATACAAGTAGGAGAGGTACAAATACTGGTGGAGCTGATGAGACTTCTTTCGAACACTGACCGATAGGACCCGGGGTGCCC
>CAYMMM010000028.1:0-9445 GCA_964391595.1 uncultured Candidatus Saccharibacteria bacterium
GTTTTCTTGTAGACTTGATCGAGAACGAGTAGGAGTATCCAGAGTATTAGTAAACGAATTCGCGTCAATTTCCAGATAACGGCCGATCCGGTCCGCTTAATTGACGCCTCTGCAAAACAAGTCGGTGTAGTCTCTATTAGGGAAGCTCGTCAGCTTGCAGAAGAAGCCGGACTCGATCTGGTGGAAGTTTCACCTCTGGCTAAGCCTCCCGTAGTTCGTATCATTGATTGGGGCAAATTCAGGTATGAGCAAGATAAAGCTCAGCAGAAAAACCGCCGCAATCAAAAACAAGTCGACGTCAAACAGGTTCGATTAGGCCTCAAGACCGACACACATGATCTTGATGTAAAGCATCGTGCTGCTATCAAGTTTCTTGAAAAGGGCCATAAGGTTCGTGTGAATGTACGTTTTCGTGGGCGAGAAATCACCCACCCAGAGCTCGGTCGTGCAGTGCTTGACAAGTTTTGCGAGCGACTCAATGAGATCGCAACAATCGAGCAATCAGCAACACTGAACGGACGAGAATTATCAGCTGTATTAGTAGTAAGGAAGCAAGATGCCAAAGGTAAAGACGAACAAAACCGCGAGTAAGCGGTTCAAAGTAACAGGGTCAGGTGCGCTATTGCGTCGCCGAGCTTCACGTGCCCATAAGCTGAGCGGCAAGCCAGCAGACCGCAAGCGTGAATACACCAAAGAGCACGCTGTAAGCAGTACACAAACCAAGACAGTTAAGCGAATGCTGGGGGCTGCATAATGCGTATAAAACGATCCGTAACTGCTCGTCGTCGTCACAAAAAGATCCTCAGTCTTACAAAAGGCATGGGGCACACACGACGTGCTTCATACCGCAAGGGACACGAGGCTGTCCTCAAGGCGCTCAGCTATAGCTACCGTGACCGTCGCAACAAAAAGCGAGACTTCCGTGCCCTCTGGGTTACGCGTATTAACGCTGCAGTCCGTCCTTTAGGTTTGAGTTACAGTACTTTCATTTCAGGCCTCGCAAAACAAGACATCAAGCTTAACCGTAAGATGCTTGCAGAGCTGGCTGTCCGTCAACCTCAAGCCTTATCAGAACTCGCAAAGACGATTACGAACAAGTAGAAACATCCATATCGTACTCAACAACCTCATCTAGCGCGAACAAAATCGTACGCCAAGGTGAGGTCTGTTTTTTGGGGCAAATCATATGCGATTGTTCGTTCGTCAATTCTCCTGGCATTTTGTGGTAAAACACCAATCTGATACCCCTCTGGCGCACGTAATGTAGCCTTTAGTCTTTGTGAAAATGCTCCAAACTGAAGCAATACCACCTTTTGCCCGGAAATACGTTCGGCTGAAGGAGTCGGCACTTTTTGCTGGAGAGAAACTTCTACAGTTTTACTATCCTGTAACTGCAGTACCATGGGTGCTTGGAATACCACGCCAGACGATTCAAAAGCTGCCCGCGTAAACTGACCATCGCCTGTGAGATTCATAGATTTTGCAGTATATATGAGTACCTCCGATACGTCCGTGCCAATAATATCATTACCACCCCCCGTTCTTGGGTCGATGTATGACAATTTCTCGGTAGCAGTATGTGTGCGCTCTACCATAATGTCTAGCTGCTCTGTGTCATCGGCGTGAAATGTATAGGTAAGGTTATTTGTTTGTGTGATAAGACTACTGGGCTTCCCTGAATCAAGATTTGCCGTTGCAATAAGTACAGCGTTCTGCGCACCAAGCACCTGTTCCTGAGAGTTCGTGATTACTTCAGTAGAATCCGGACTAGCCTGTAAGCTGATCAAAGCCCTGAGTCCATCCCCTTGTGATGCACGCTCTACCAGATCAACCAAACGCTTTGTATCATGCAGCGAGAGACTGGGAATACGTGCAATGATGGCTTCTCCAAGAACACCTATAACCGTCTTAGGGTCTTTATCCGGTACAACTCTGTCAGCCCCAGATTCGACTTCTAGCTGCAAAGTCTCAAGAAAGTTTTTATCACTTATGGTCTTTTTATACTCCGATAGCTCTATAGGGCCAGTAATCGCGAGTATATCCTTTATCATATTTGGTGTTATTTCTACAACATTATCTACTTTCTTGCCTGATTCCCTCATGTAAATATCCCGAGCGAGCTGTAAGTTTTGTCTCGTAGAGGGACTCTGCAAGCTGTCACCGATACGTAATGAGCTTGTGAAGTTACTCATATAGTCAGGCGCTACGGCAAATGCTCCCTTTTTTTCAAGTCGGTGATCGTAATAATATACACTTCTCACTTCTTTGATTTTGATACTTCGCCCATCGCCGTAAAGAATACCAACCGTCCCAACGAATCCCCCACCTACGCGAATGCTATTGTTGTTCGCTAGCAAGAGTAAGGTCGTTTTTGGCTCGGCTTCCGTGCCAAGGAGCGATGTAATAAGTCGAGAATTACCCGAAGAGAATGTTGCTTGATGTAAAATTGACTGCACACTCTGCAATACAGGAGAAAATACCAAAGCGAATAGCAGTACCACCAATACCGCACTACCTGCAAAAATATGTCTCCTCTGAAGCTTGCGGATGCTAATGCGCAGCACCGGTACTTGTCCCCACCAATTCTTTCAGCTCACGAATGAAGCGATCCTTTGAGAAATGCTGTGCGCGCGCCTGTAATCTGGCACTATCAAGTTGCCCTTTCTTAAGAGACTGTATAGCGTGCGCAAATGAGCGGACGTCTTGCCTCGTAACCAATATCCCAGAGCTATCACCAACAGTCTCTAGCACGCCGCCTTTCGCGTACGCGATCACCGGTACGCCTGCCGCCATCGCCTCAACTGGCGTAATGCCAAAATCTTCTTCTCCAGGAAATACAAAGGCTTCAGCATGCTGCAGGTACTGCACGACTACGTCGTCACCAGCTTCATCGAGAAATGTAGTGTCCGGCCCTGCTATAGCGCGCAGTTTGTTCTTTTCCGGACCCGTGCCTATTACCACGAGTGGATACTTAAGTTGCTTGGCTGCTTGAACCGCGATATCCACTCTCTTATATGGGACCAGACGCGATATCACGACAAGATATGGTGTGGCCTGCCCTAAGGGACGTGCATGAGCCACGCCAAACCTCTCGGTGTCTACAACCGGATACAACACTGTACTATCTCGGTTGTAGTATTTTTTTATCCGATCTTGCACATTCTGAGAATTTGCCAAGATAACGTCTGGTCGCTGCGCAGCCGCATAGTCCCAACGACGAGAACGAGACACGGTGCGTCGTAGCTGCCAGCGTGCCAAAGGATCTAAGACTCCAAAGCCAGGCTCTTGCAAGTACTCATCGTAGTGACTCCAAAGGTATCTCGTTGGTGTGTTGATATACGCTATGTGCCTCGTACGCTCTGAGGTAATTATTCCCTTGGCTTCTGCGGTAGATGATGAGATTACTACATCATATTCACTAAAATCAATCCGTTCAAAGGCTAATCTGCGCAGAGAGGAGAAGAGTTGGTGCTTTTTTTTTGCCAGAGGTATGTGTTGTAAAAATGTCGTATGCACCACCTTTGTCGCAAACAGGTCAAGACGATCAGGGTTATACACGCTCGTATAAAGATCCGCCTCTGGAAAAGCTTCGAGCATAGCTGCGACGACTCTTTCAGCGCCACCGAGATTCGTAAGCCAATCATGAACTATTGCGACGCGCATGAAGAGTTAATACCCGCCTTTTCTTCCAAGCACGACTGCTATCGTACGAAAGATTATTCGTATATCCTGCCAAGCACTCCAGTTTTCTACATAGTACACATCTAACTTAACTCGGTTCTCATAGGAAATATCATTTCTGCCTGAGACCTGCCACAGACCGGTGATACCAGGCTTTATGAGCAAGAATGTTGCACGTTTATCACCGTAACGCTTGAGCTCATCCTCGATCACCGCTCGCGGACCTATAATACTAAGTTCACCCCTTAAGACATTAATAATCTGTGGGAGTTCATCTAGGCTGGTACTGCGCAAAAACTTGCCTATAGGGGTCACCCGTGGGTCAGATTTGAGTTTCTGGAGCTTTGAGAACTCTTCCGCGAGCTTTTTATCGCCAATCTCTTCGAGTACTTCCTGCGCAGTCTTGCCAGTATACCCTGGACCGGTAGAGAATTTGGTATACATGGTACGGAACTTCCATACCTGAATCTTCTTACCATCACGGCCTATGCGCTCGTGCTTGTAGAAAGCAGGGCCAGCATCTGTAAGTTTAATGGCTACTGCAAAGACAACGAAAAATGGTGCAAACACGATCATCAGCATCAGTGCCACTACATAGTCCAGAACAGTTTTATATATTCGCCACCAGCCATCGAGTGGCGTTCTCACGACCTCGATAATTGGCAGATCAGCTACAAGCTCTGCCTCAGACCGTGTCTGAAACAGCCCAGCCACTGTCGGTACGAACTTGTATCCCACATGGTACTCGTGCGTCAAAGTTATATATTCAAGCTGCTTCTCGGCAGCTACATCATATTCGGCGAGAATCACCTCATCTACCTTATTCTTTTTCAGGAGCGCTTCAAGCTTTTGATACCCCGTTTTCGCACGAGGAATAATGCCAGCCAATACATAGCCTCGTTGTTTCTGATACGCATACGTAAGATTGTCGGCCATCTCTCCGGAGCCAATCACTACTACTCGTCGCCTTCCTACGCCAAAACGAAATAGCCAGCGCTGAAATGAGTTGAGTATAAATCTCACAAAAATAACTGAAATTGTTGAGAGTAAGAATCCGTAAATGAGCACTGCTTTCGAGGGAAATACTGGCTTTGTTGTAAGAAAGTCGACAAGTATTAAGAACATAGTACTAGCAGACACACCAGCTATCACCGCTCCATACTCTCTCCATCGGCTGCGAGTCGAATTGAAGCTATATAGCCCCACGAGCGCAAAGAGTGCGATACTAATCGGAGCCAGTGCAGCCATAGCTGCAAAATATTCTCGACCAGGAATACTGTATACGGTAGGCTTTAACGAGTACTCTACCCTGATGACATATGCAAATACCCAACTCGCAAGTAACGCGCCAGCGTCAAGCGGCATCAAGAGTAAGTTGAAGAGAAGTTCACTACGTTTGCGCATAAGTTGTTATACCTATTGTACCAATCTTATCCTCTTCTGTAATCACCGCAGAATGATTCAATAGCGACATTCAATCATTCTGCGGACAAGCAAGCTATAAGCCGAATTCTGTCACTCCATAAGCCTTTCTTATGCAGGGGCAACCATCTCTCTCAAGCAAGCCGAAACCTACTTGCGTCATAGTTCACCTATGATCATGCGACGTATCCTAGAAGAGCGAGTGCGCTCTGATTCAAAAGAATCAAGGATCCATAAGCCTTGCAGCAGGTGGGGTTTACCGTCATACTCTGTCACCAGAATACGCTGTGCGCTCTTACCGCACTCGTTTCACCCTTGCCGGACAAGCCGGCGGTATCGTTTCTGTGGCACTTTCCCTCGGGTCACCCCGGGTCACCGTTAATGACCACCATGCACTCGAGCTGTTCGGACTTTCCTCCCATATCTGTTGATCTGGGCGATTGCCTACTTGCTTGCTAGGTTATTTTACGATAATTATGCTATTTTGTCGAGTTTTCATCGAGGCAGACATTTACAACCGCGTCTGCATCTTTGTTAAACTCACGTAAAACATGATGGAAGCGAATGGTGAGCCCTACCATTGCTGCCTGCACTGCAGTAAATTGCTTGAGCATATCAGGATGCTTCACTTTATATTGCCCCATCAACTGCCTGACGACTAGCTGACTGTCCAGGTAGAAATCAGCCTCCTTAAACCCATGCTTGCGCATCAGGCCTATACCCAATGTGACCGCGTGATATTCAGCAAGATTATTTGTAGCGATACCAAGATATTCGCTCGCAGAGTCAAGTACCACACCGTCCTTATCGAGCAATACAGCTCCACCGGCAGCAGGTCCGGGGTTTCCACGTGACCCACCATCGCAGTGAATTCGTGCAATAGTTGTATTCAACGTATACCTGCCCCTAGCGCAACCAATACCAGAAGCGCGAATGCCAGTCGATACCAGATAAATACCCTGAGATCATGACCCTTCAAGTAAGCAAGAAGCCAACGGATTACAAGAAAGCCACCAAGCCCAGAAATAAATATTCCCACGCTCATCTGGAGAAGTTCGCTACTGCTTGGCTGCGCACTCACTACACCAATAAACTTATACAGACCTGCACCCAGCGCGATTGGAGTGCCGATAAGAAAACTAAACCGAGCAGCCTCTTCACGCTTTAGCCCAATGGCTAACCCTGCAGCTATGGTCGATCCTGATCGAGAAACTCCTGGGATCAAAGCAAGCGCCTGGCCAATGCCAATGAGTATCGCGTCCCGTCGCGTCAGCTTATCTATCGGCTTGAGCTGTCGAGCATGTGTGTCCAGATACCAGATTATAAGCGTCGCAACAATCATCCCACAGGCGGAGATTGCAATCGCCGCCGTACCCTCGTGAAAAATCTTGTCAATTACCTTCTCACCAAAGAACCCTACTGCCCCACCAGGTATAGAAGCTAGCAAAATATACCAAAGAAGCTTTCCGCGCTCGCGTAGGATCGCTATGAAGTCACCGCCAAAATACCACAGTAACGCAACAGATGTTCCGATATGTAAGGCGGCATCAAAGGCTAGGCCAGGATTTGTAAATCCCAGTAACCATGGAAGGATCAGGAGGTGTGCGCTTGAAGATATGGGTAAAAACTCCGTCAACGCTTGTACGATCCCCAAAAAAATAGCTACCAGGATCATACTATTGGATGCTCCGCGAGATATCTACGAATCTTTTCGGCTTCTTGCGACAACTCAGCTTGTTCTGCAGGCTTTGCGCTCGCTGCATCAATGTCGGACTCCTTGTACTGCGGCAAAACATGCACATGTGTGTGATCAGGCATATCTGCACCAGATACGATTAAGGCAACTTTTGGTGGGTCATACACAGCCTTGAGCGCGTGCATCATCTGTCGCACAACCCCCATAAGTCGCTCATAGATCCTTTGCTCCAAGTCCTCGAAGTTCCCCGTCTCGGCGACAGGAATGACGAGCACATGACCAGGATTATGTGGGGCGATTGTCATGATTACAAATACTACTTCATCTTGAAACAGTATTTGGCCCGGCAATTCACCGAGACGAACTTTTGTAAAAACACTCGACATAGTAACCCTATACTACCGCATTTATCGCCAGCTTTGCTTGTATCTCAGCTACTTCCTCGGCTCTTTCGCGCAAATCTATCGGATATTCACCATTAAAACACGCCAGGCACAGCGACTCGCGAGGTCGATCAATTGCAGACAGCATGCCATCTATCGAGAGGTAGCCAAGACTATCGGCGCCTATCGCCTGGCTGATTTTGCGTGCTTCAACGAGATCTGCCGCAATTAATTTCTTTTGATCGGGTGTATCGATGCCATAGAAATCTGGGTACAAAACGGGTGGTGAGCTCACACGTACATGCACAGATTTTGCCCCGGCCGCCCGAACAAGCGCAATAATCTGCTTGGTGGTCGTACCCCGCACGATCGAGTCGTCTACCAAGACGACATCCTTACCCGCAACGACTTCAGGCAATGGATTCAGCTTCATAGACACCGCTCGCTCTCTCACGGTTTGATCCGGCGTAATGAACGTACGGTGGATGTAGCGGTTTTTAATAAGCCCGTGATCAAAATCGATACATGACTCCTGAGCATACCCCAGCGCAGCCGGGATCGCCGAATCAGGAACCGGAATTACAACGTCAGCTTTTACAGGCTGTTCTTTTGCAAGCTGTACCCCCAAGCGACGCCTCACCTCATTTACGCGCTGCCCCTGCAACAAGCTGTCGGGGCGCGCAAAGTAAATATATTCAAATACTTCCAACTTTTCATCGGCAATGTCTATCTGTTCAGAGTAGAGCACTCCATCCCGAATCTCGACGAGCTCGCCCGGCACAACATCGCGCTCAAAGGTTGCACCCACGATATCAAAGGCGCAACTCTCTGAGGCAATCACATATCCTCCTCCTGGGAGACGCCCGATAGAAAGAGGACGAATGCCATTGCGATCCCGAAAGGCGATCAGACGATGATGACTGAGCATAAGACAGGAGAATGCCCCAGTAAAGAGCGGCCACGCCATCTTGAGTGCCTCAACTGGAGACTTACCATGATATCGCCAATAGCGAATCGCATCTGCCATCATCTCGGTATCATTACTACCAGACTTCAGAAGCCGTTTTGCTCGCAAGAATGCCTCGAGAGCAGTAGTTGATGGCAGGTTACCATTATGAGCTAGTGCGATAACATCGTCGCCCCTGAGCACGGGTTGCGCGTGACTATCGTGCTTACCACCTGAAGTTGCATAGCGGTTATGTCCGATTGCCGCGAAACCCTTCAAGGCTTCAATTGAATCATCTGTAAAAGCTTGTGCAACAAGTCCTGGTCGTTTATGTGAATAAAAACGCTCACCATCTGTTGTAACAATACCAGAGCTTTCTTGACCGCGGTGCTGAAGCGCAGACAACCCATAATAGGTTAGTCGTGCAACATCCTCACCGGCTGCATATACCCCAAAAACCCCGCATTTTTCGCCTTGAAGCTCCATATCATCCCTCATTATGGTCGGGGTGACAGGACTCGAACCTGCGACCTCACGGCCCCCAGCCGTACGCGCTAGCCAACTGCGCCACACCCCGCAAACCCCCGACATTACCTTCATTGTACCAGCTTTAGAAAAGCAATGAGAGGTGTATTTCTAGGATTTATCTCCACTTACGCGCCCTTGACGCAACGCATGACATACATAATAATAGTGCTTGAGCATGAACACTATGCAACCAAACAAATCACATACTCTTCTCGCCAAGATAGGTATGCGTGACGTTACTCCCGAAAGCCAACTCCTAAAGGATCGGGGCCTCTTAGAGCTATTCAGCTGGGGATCGGATCGTGCACCACGTGCCCGCATCAAAGACACGCTCGCCTTACTTGTAAAACAGAAGGACATTACGCTTGGCTCAATCGATGGCGAGCGAATTTATCGTTTAAGTAGTAGCGGCAAACTCAAACTCCAACTCTCTCATTATAGAATCGCCGCTTCCAAAAGGCCTACCCACTGGAATCAGCGCTGGCACTTCGTCACCTACCAGATACCAGAATCAAAGAAGGTAGCACGCAATCAATTTATAATCGAAATAAAGCGTATTGGCTTCCGACGCTACTCACCCGCACTGTGGATATATCCGCATGATGTATCACGAGCCGTGCAGCAAATAGCCGAGTTCTATCAAGTTGCACAGTATGTAGACTTTCTTCGCGCTGACACAGTCTCAAAGCCCGCCATCTGGCGCAAGCACTTCAAGATCTAGAACAAGATTAATAAAAACTCCCCAAACGTCGGAGGCGGTATCTTCCCTGGCAACAAACCAGGTGGGTG
>CAYMMM010000029.1:0-9384 GCA_964391595.1 uncultured Candidatus Saccharibacteria bacterium
TCCACCCAAGATGCGCGTGGTGTGCTGCTTGCTTGTCATGCGCACTTATGCCTTGGCGGCTTTTGTTTGTGCGGTCTTCTTGGGACTTACGAGCTTCTTCGCTGGCTCAGTACACCAGGCTTCTTGATAGGCGGCTAGCCACGCGGCCGCGATCATCTGCGGAATGCGCGGTACCACCGTCGCTCGAACGGCCTTCGCGAGCTTCGTCGTCCAGCCATCGGCAATAAACTCCTCATACAATCCAAGCTTTGCGATCTTGTGCGATTCTTCTTTAATAACCGCCTCAATACCCTGCTCACGTACCCGTTCTACTAGCTCGAGGTCGAGTTTGACTCGCAGTGGCGAAAAGAGCGTTGCGGTTGAAATTCCTGACTCAAACGCGATATGTGAGCTCTTCCACCCTTTGCTCCCCCAGGTTTTCCAGCGTCGCGTGAGCTTCGAAGCTTCGGCGTATTCTTCGGCGATAAGCTTGTAGCTGAGGTGGTGAGCTGGAGTTAGCGAGTCAGTAATATAGTGGGCAACAAAGCCAGCGTGGAAGGCGGCTTCGACATAGTCTTCTTTCTTCAGGCTCGCAATGAGGTTTTGGAAATGTGAGTTAATCCAGCTTGGCAGAAAACCGATCTCATTCACAGGATCCCAAAGATGGTCAGTATTGTAGCTCCCCTTGACCTTCAGTCCATCCGGCCCACCGTATCCCTCAAACTTCAAGATCGCCGCGCGTTTCGGAAAATGCGCATGATTAATCATCGGGGAAATGATGCGATAGGCTTCCCGATCGAGTTTCTGGTGAGTGCCAGCGTATGAAATGCGACCACGGGTCGCGAATGAAGCAAATCCTGAATTCATAATTGATTACTAATCAAGCGATGTAACAGTCTTGAGTCGGTTTATCTGCTTGATCGTATGTGGATATTTTACGATATTTTCTTCAGTTAGGAAAGCTTGAGCTACTTCACGCACTTCCGTAATCAACGTAGTGTCATCGAGACGAGCAAAACGTAAGTCAACTGAGCCAGACTGACGAGTGCCCAGTCTTTGACCCGCACCGCGTGTTTCGAGATCAATCTGCGCCAGTCGGAACCCGTCATTGGTTCGCTCTATAGCGCGCACACGGACAAGAGCCGTATCATCTTTTCGATTTGTGAAGAGATAGCAATATGCCTGCTGATCACTACGGCCTACTCGTCCGCGCAACTGATGGAGTGTGGCAAGTCCAAACCGCTCAGCCTGCTCGACCAGCATGACATTTGCGCGATCCACATGCACACCAACTTCTATAACCGTGGTAGCTACCAAGATATCGATCTCACCAGCTACAAATTGCTCCATGACCGCTGCTTTCTCGTCTGGCTTGAGCTTGCCGTGTACCAAGCCGATACGACGGTGCGCGAAAACCGAATTCTGCAATCGCTTGTACTCTGCGCTCGCCGCCTTCATACCGCCCGCATCGGACTCATCTATCGCCGGACACACAATATATACCTGCTGACCAGCCTTGATAAGATCATCGACCTGGTTATAGACCATCTGGCGGTCATCATCAAAGACTACTTTTGTTTTCACCGGCTTGCGGCCCGCAGGCAGCTCTGTAATACGTGAGATATCAAGATCGCCATAGACCACCAGCGCCAGACTTCGCGGGATCGGCGTTGCGGTCATCGTGAGTACATGAGGCAACCGCCCCGCTTTGTCCTTCAGCGTGAGCCTCTGGTTGACGCCAAATCGATGCTGCTCATCGACCACCACGAGACCGAGGCCAGCAAACTCCGTGTCCTTGGTGAGTAGGGCCTGAGTCCCGACGACGAGCTTGATGTCACCAAGAGCGAGGCGCGCGCGGACGTCTTGCTTGCGTGCAACCGGTAGCTTACTCGTGAGGAGCTCGGACTGGATCGCCCATGGCTGCAAAAGCTTCCGAAATGACTCGATGTGCTGGCGGGCTAAGATATCGGTCGGGACCATAATTGCAACCTGGTACCCAGCTCGGATAACCATCAGGGCTGCGAGTGCCGCTACAACTGTCTTGCCAGACCCTACATCCCCCTCCAGGAGTCGATTCATCGGATGAGATTGCTCGAGATCATGCAGGATTTGCCAGGCTGACTTTCGTTGGCCGTCCGTCAGTTCAAAAGGCAAATGCTTCGTAAACTCCTTTGCCAGGTCTTGCTGGAACTCTATCGCGAATGACTGCTCGGTTGCTATCTCCTGCTTGATAGCAATACTAGCGCCGATATGAAGAAATAGCTCGGCAAATGCCATTCTATGCTTAGCCTTCGCCAACTCGATCATCGATGACGGCGAATGAAGCTGCACTATGGCAACATCCAAAGGCATAAGCGCATGCGTCTCGCGGATATATTCTGGCAACGGATCCTCAAAACGTGTACTAGAATCAAGGCACTGTGCCACCAGGTCGCGGAATAACCTGCTCGTCAGATGCTGGGTTTCTGGATAAATAGGCACGATTGTACCAGCTAGCTTACTCCCTTCGACAGGCTCAAAGGTAGGCTGCGTAATACCAAAGGAACCACCAGCAAACTTTAGTTCGCCTAAGAAATAATATTCTTTGTGTTCATCGAGCTGGTCGAGAATCCACGGACTATTAAACCACGTCAACTTCAATGTTCCCGTAGCATCACTGACGATAGCTTCAGTCAAGGACATGCGTCGACGTCGGAAACTCTGCCTGGCTTTTATGAGTTCAACCGTGGCTTTGACACTGACGAGCCCTGGACGCAGTTGATTGATAGGCCTCAGCGCCGAAAAATCGTCGTAGCGACGGGGGTAATACTGTAGTAGATCCTCTATAGTAAGGAGCCCTATGGCTCGCAGATGCCCACCGATCACGTCGCCGACACCGTTGAGTTGCGTCAGTCGCGTCGTGAGAGGATAGGTCATACTGTGATTTTCTTAAACCTTCGCTTGCCTAGCTGCGCAATCGTACCGGCCTTTATCCGCAGATCGTGTACTGTATCTACCACTTCGCCATCGAGCTTCACACCCCCCTGCTCAAGCAGCCGTCGCACTTCAGACTTCGTCACTCCAAACGCATTGGCGAGCAAACCAATGCCATCAGCTAATTCCTTATCATCAGCGTGATAGGTTTCGATATCCACTGGCATATCACCCTGACGAAACTGCTTCTCCCAAGCGGCCTCTGCTTGCACGGCCGCCTGCTCGCCATGATATCGAGCAACAATAGTGCGAGCCAAAGCTGCTTTCGTGTCACGGGGGTTATCCCCCTGCGCAAGATTTTGCTCAATCTGCTGAATTATATCCGCGTGTACATCAGTTGCTAGCCTGTAGTAGTGTGGGATCATCTCGTCATTGAGCGCCATAACTTTGCCATACATATCTAGGGGGCTGTCGGTAATGAATATGCAATTCGTCTGGGATTTACTCATTTTTTTGCCATCCGTACCAATCAGCAGCTGCATAGCCATTACGGCCTGTGGTTGTTGGCCAGCTCGCTTTTGCAATGTGCGACCCGCCATCATATTGAAGAGTTGATCATGGCCACCCAGTTCTACGTCTGCATGCAATGCAACCGAGTCATAGCCCTGCATCATCGGGTACAGAAATTCTTGCAGTCCAATTGGCTTCTGAGAATCAAAGCGTTCACGAAAGTTGTCGCGCTCGAGCATCTGTGCGACCTTAAATTCACTCGCCAGCTCTAGTACGTCTAAGAAACTCAGTTTTTTGAGCCATTCGGAGTTATATCGGACTTCAGCCTTTTCGAGATCAATGATTTGGCCTATTTGCTTCAAATAGCTTCGCATATTCTGTTTCACTTGCTCGCGAGTCTGCATCTGACGTTCGGACGTCTTATCGGAGCTATCACCGATCATCGCAGTGTAATCACCAATCAAGATAACGACCTGATGTCCGAGATCCTGAAACTCACGCAGCTTCCAATACACAACGGCATGCCCTACATGAATACGATCACCTGTCGGGTCGATTCCAAATTTTATGCGTAAAGGCTTTTTCGTGCGGAGGCGCTTTTCGAGATCAGCCTTCACGATCACTTCTTCGACAGTACGGGTAAGTAACCGCTGGATTCGTTCTTCTTTCGTGAGCTTTGTCATATCAGCATTCTATCAGATATACAGAGTTGTCGAAAAGCCTTTCAAAAAAATGTTTGTCATGGCCGAGAAATGCTATAATATAAGTCACTCATATGGCTCGACGCATACGTAGACAGCGCCCTCGGCGCGTAACCCACTCGACACCCTCCAGACACCCGGAGGCGGCGAAGCTGCAGACGAATACTCCACATCAGAGACGCAGTAAGCACCCCAAGTATTCGCCTCAGGCAATTTGGGCAGCAATCATGTCCCCAACAGGCAAAAAAGTCATTGGCTTCAGCCTCGCAGGAATCGTCTTATCATTTCTCCTTTTGTTCTTATGGATTGCGAAGGATCTCCCAAGCCCCAATAAGATCAACTCACAGATATCTGCCCAGACCACCAAGATCTATGATCGCACAGGGCAGACGGCCCTCATCGAGATCTATGGTGATAAGAATCGCTCGGTCGTCCCACTCTCTCAAATCCCACAAAACTGCCGCAACGCGACAATCGCCTTGGAAGACAAAAACTTTTATAGTCAAGGAGCTTTCTCGATCACCGGCATAGGTCGAGCTTTTACTGGCATACTTTTCCGTGACCCCACCAAGGGAGGTGGCTCTACTATCACGCAGCAATATGTGAAGAATGCCTTCTTGACGGGTGAGCGCACTTACACACGCAAGATCAAAGAGCTCATTCTAGCAATGCAAATCGAGCTCCTATATAAGAAAGATGACATTTTACAGCTCTACCTCAATGAGATCCCGTACGGGTCGACAGCATATGGTGTGCAAGCCGGGGCAAAGACATATTTTGACAAGAACGTACAGGACCTTACGCTTGGCGAGTGTGCGGCCCTCGCTTCATTGCCTCAAGCCCCTAGTTACTACAATTTGCATCGTGACGCACTGACGGCCCGTCAAACGGTCGCGCTCGAACAAATGGTCGAGCAAGGCTATATCAATAAGGACCAGGCCGAGGCTGCGAAGAAAGAAAATGTTGTCGCTAGCATGAAAGTCCGGAACTACGCTGCAAATGTCATTGCGCCACATTTCGTACAATACGTGCGCGATCAGCTCGAAGACAAATATGGCGTTAAGACGGTAAACGAAGGTGGACTCAAGGTCATCACCACACTCGACCTCGACAAACAGCGCATCGCAGAGGATTCCGTTAAAAAGAACATCGATAATGTGCGACGGTATGGTGGCTCTAATGCTGCACTGGTATCGGAAGACGTCGCTTCTGGAGAAATGCTCGCAATGGTCGGGAGCTATGATTATGGAGACCCTGACGTAGGCAACTTCAACGTGGCGGCCGCTGAACGCCAACCAGGATCGAGTTTTAAGCCAATTGTCTATGCTTCGCTCTTCAAGAAAGATAATTGGGGCCCAGGATCCACAGTGTATGATGTGCAAACAGACTTCGGCGGTGGATACAAGCCAAAGAACTACACCGGTCGATTCTATGGCATCCAGTCCGTGCGCACTGCCCTCGCTGGCTCGTTGAACATACCGGCTGTAAAAGCACTCTACTTGGCGGGTATTCCAAATACCATCCAAACCGCAAATGATCTTGGGATTACTACGATTCAGAAGTCCGATGCCGACCGACTTGGCTTAGCTATGGCTCTTGGGGCTGGTGAAGTTCGACTTACAGAAATGGTCAATGCATTCAGTGCATTCCCTGCCGGTGGACAAATCCGCAATCAAGTCACAGTGCTCTCCGTCACTGACGCAACTGGAAAAACGCTTGAAAAAAATAACCCCGACTCGAATAAAGCTAAGCAAGCACTCGATCCGCAGATTGCCTACGAAATAAACTCAATACTTTCAGATAACAATTCACGTTGCGCCCTTGGTATCTTTACTTGCAATAATCCCCTAATACTCCGCGGCAAGACGGTAGCCGCAAAAACAGGTACGACAGAAGACTACAAAGATGCCTGGACTATGGGATATACCACCAAGACCGTGACCGGTGTTTGGGCGGGCAACAACGATAACCGTCCAATGACACAGGCTGCATCGATAGTTTCCGCGCCGATTTGGCAATCCTACATGGCTAGTGTGACCGCGAACGAACCGGATGCTCCCTTCGTGCGACCAGCTGGCATAAAAGACGTAGAACTCGATGCAGAGACCGGCAAACTCCCAAATAGTGCGACGCGCAAGAAACGAACAGACATCTTTGCAGCCTGGTATAAGCCCGCTCAAGCCGCCAATGCCAACTCCGGCAAAATCAACAAGCTGGATGGCAAGCTTGCCAATGAATGTACACCCCCTGATGCATTACAGGATGCAGCGGCACTCGCCATCGCAGCCGAAATCCCAGCAACAGATATCAGTTATGCCCGCTGGCAGCCGCCGGTCGCCTCTCTCGCAGCAAGCCTAGGCCTTACATCAGGGGCTGGAGGTACATCCGAGAAATCAACAATGCATAATTGCGGAGATAGCAAACCAACCGTATCTATTACGGTTACACCAACAAGCGGCTCTAAGTTTACCGTCAGCGCAAACGTAACGGCTGGCACACACACGCCGAACAAGCTGATATATCTCGTCAACGATCAGGAGGTAACCTCGCAGCAAATAAATGGCACGGGTGCCTATGTACTCCCTATCACCCCAGGAGTACAAGGTCTCATAAAGATCCAGGTGAAAGTGCTCGATGACTATCTCTATGCCGGCCTATCAAACGCGATAAATGTCACCGGCACAGACGATAATTTCTCACTCAGCTGTGCAGCGAAGACGTGCAGTGTCTCAGGTACGGGCATCGCGAGCGTGCAATTCACGATCAACGGCACAAACTACGGTTCGTCGTCCGCGACTACCAAAACGATCGGCTCGACCGTAACAAGCGCGAGTGCAGTAGTCTACCGCTCGGCCGGGGGGTCCGTCGCGCTTATTTGGCCCTAGCAACCCAGCACAAAAACAGTGAGGAATATCGCTCTGGCAGCGCTACAAATGCAACTATAGGTACTGTTTTCTTCTTCGTACTCGCCTACTTTTTACTCGTCGACTTTTGGCGGACAGTAGTGGTTTTTGCACTTGGTTTTGTGAAGATCATTTTACCAGCAACCGTCTGGAAAATTCGTGTGACTTCCGTTGCTACTTCTTTACCTATAAGCTTGTCCCCTCCCTCGACAACGATCATAGTACCGTCTTCGAGATAACCGACGCCCTGATGCTTTTCTTTTCCAGCCTGCACCACTCGCACAACCATCTTTTCTCCAGGCAATACAACAGCTCGCAATGCCTGGCTTAGTTCATTTACATTGAGAACCTTCACTGACTCAATAGTCGCCACTCGGTTCAGATTATAGTCAGTAGTCAGGATGTCTGTCTTGAACTTTCGTGCGATATAGACAAGTTTGGCGTCTACTTCTGAAATCTTATCTGGATTATCCTCGACTATATCGATCTCTACTTGCTTGCTCTCTCGCAAACGGTTGAGCATCTCAAGGCCACGTCGCCCTTTGGCTCGTCGTAATGGATCTTCGCTGTCGGCGATGTGTTGCAACTCAGCAAGCACAAACCTTGGCACCAGAAGCTTCCCTGGGATAAACCCGGTAGCAGCGATGTCGGCAATTCTGCCGTCAATGATCGCTGAAGTATCAACAAGAATCTGTGACTTGCTATATTGCGTCGATTGACCAGCTTTTGTTTTGCCGTCATGTCTTGTAGCACTGATACGAGGGAAGTACCGCACGAGCGCCTCATGTTGCCTGTAAAAGACCTCAGCTAATGCAATCCCGCTCATCAAGGTCACGGTAATGGGAAGGAAGTCACTATACGGAGAAGGCAATTTCCCAAGAGGGATCGATACGAGTAGTCCTGAACCAGCGCCACATATAAAGCCCAGAGTCAGGAGTACCAGCTTCTGAAATTCCAGTTTCATAAGCTTAAGGGCAATGTAGCAGACTATCAATATCGCCACTAATACTGCCGGGATAACAATAAACATTTTTGTAAATCAAACCTTTCTCACACTTAGGGTAGTTTGGACAGCTCTTACGAAGACCGGTCAGTCTGAGCTTTGCTCGACTGCTTGAGGCGAGCAAGTGCTCCTGCGATATCCTGGATGCCTATCACCCCGGAAGCCTTCAAGGAAGCTGGTGCCAATATGTGTTTGAAGCCCAATTTGCGCGCTTCTTTTGCACGCGCATCCATGAGCTGCACAGACCGGACTTCTCCAGCTAAACCAACTTCACCGAAGCTTACAAGTGACCGCGGGATAACGGTCCCATAATACGCGCTAGCTATCGCTAGAATAAGTGCTATATCTACAGCGGGCTCTGTAATCTTGAGTCCACCTATGATACTAACATAGACATCTTGATCCGATAAAGGCAATCCGGCACGTTTTGTCAGTACGGCGGTGAGCAGGGCAAGCCGATTTTGATCAAGCCCCACGGCAGCTCGCTTTGGATAGCTCAATACAGAGGGCGAGACCAATGCTTGCACCTCTACCATCAATGGTCGCGTCCCTTCAAGAGCTACAAATACGGCACTCCCCGGCAAATCCCTACGCTCGGCAAGCAAGATTTCGCTAGGGTTATCTACTTGTACGAATCCACGCTCACCCATTTCCAATAATGCTACATCGCTCGTGGCGCCAAAGCGGTTTTTGCTGGCTTTGAGCACACGAAGTGAGCCATACTGGTCCCCCTCCATAGACAGCACAACGTCGACCAGGTGCTCGAGCAGCTTCGGCCCCGCGAGACTCCCTTCTTTGGTCACATGACCAATCATGATGCAGGCCGTGTGTGTTGCCTTGACCGTCTGCATGAGCTGACTTGCAACCGTGGTGACCTGGCTTGGACTTCCTGGATTTGCCGACAACGCAGAGCTACCTAGTGTCTGAATCGAGTCTACAATCACGAGCTTGTAGGTACCGGTTGCTATAGCCGCGATCGCATCATCAGCTTGAGTAGTAGCGAGAATATCGAGCTGTGATGCAGTAACTTGTAGACGATCCGCGCGCAGCTTCACTTGTCTCTCACTCTCTTCACCTGTTACATATAGTACCGGATCGCCTGACGCAACGGCAGCCGCTATCTGAAGCACCAGAGTCGACTTGCCCACCCCTGGATCTCCAGACAGCAGATTGAGTGATCCGGGCACGATGCCGCCGCCCAGCACCAGATCAACTTCATTGAGACTTGTCGTAAAGCGTTGCACAGCGATCTGCTCTACATCTGCCAGACGGGTTGGTTTCGCTCCTGTCCCACCGCCTACGGCCTTACCGATTGTTGCGACTGGCTTCATCTCGACCAAGCTATCCCAGCTATTACATTGAAGGCAGCGCCCGG
>CAYMMM010000030.1:0-8806 GCA_964391595.1 uncultured Candidatus Saccharibacteria bacterium
CTGGACGGTATACTCCCCCCTTCCCACTCCGCAAAGCAGACTACGACTCGAAGTTCATTCCGACCGGTCTAGTTATGGCGTATCCGATGCTCGAGGGCTCAGGTACCACGATTCACAATTTCGGATCTTGGGGAAGCGAGGCTGACTTAACAATCAATAGTGGGTCATGGACCCGACGTGAGACAGGGCTACATTCCATTGCCTTCAAGTCAGCCGGATCTGCAGCTCGGAACACCAGCATGCAACAAGCGGTGCCAGACAGCTGGTCATGGGCAACCTGGATCAAGCTTGATTCATTGCCGACCGTTACCTCGCCGCATGAGATCTTCTCATTAAGGGCTGCAGACGGCACCCCACAGGTACGTGCCTGGGCAGACACGGTAGGTGTCTGGAGCTGGCAGCGAGGCTCTATCAACGATCACTACTCCGTATTATACCCAGCCAGCATCACCACGATGCGCTCCGGCCCTGTACTCCTCATCTCAACATATGCAGGCAACAACCTAGCCCCCGTACAGCTCATCACCACGATCGGTATGAGCTTGATCCCGACACAACCGACACTTTATCAGTCCTTCAGCGCTGGCTTGGGTGACCCTGGTGTGACTATCGACACTTTCACGATAGGCAACGACCATGCCGGCACGTCATTGTGGGATGGCATCATAGGCCCGTTCTATTTCTGGGATCGCGTAATCACAAACTCAGAAATCTGGGAGCTCTGGCAGGATCCGTATGCGCCATTCCGCACCGCACGCATGAATTGGTTCTCACCGACAACCATGCGTTCGAGTAGCGGCTTCTTCCTGACTGGTCTTGGTAAAACCACAGGGCCAAAAACTATCATCCAGTCCGAAGGAGAGCTCTTCTTGACCATCGATGATGATTTCTTCTACATAGCTCCTCCACTAGACGAGATGGAGCAGCCGAACTACGACACGCTCACCATTGATGTCGGGTCGGAATTCACATACCAAGCGGTGCCAACGGATAGCTCAAGTCAACCAAGCTTCCTCTCGGCGGCTATCAGCGCGGATGATAGTTTTACATACGTTAGCGGTCCAACTGACCTGGTTATTCCCGACCTCATAAACCCGCCGATCATTGATATCGATGAGCCTTTCGCATACGACACCGCGATCTCAGACGAGATACTCACCGCCATCCCAATTGGTCCTTTGGAGATTGATAGAACGGAAGACTTTGCCTATCCAGCTACCCCTAACGAAGTAGTCAGCCAATCAATCACATAACCATGAGCCAGTCATGCAGCAAGGCTCTGGTAAATGCCAAATGGATTGAGTACAATAACATAAGCAGTAATAGAGCGGAGATCCGAGTGATATCCTTGAGTAAGTATATAAGTAGGAAGTACACATGATTGGTGATATCTTTCAGCCAAATAAACTGATCGAGGGCATCGAAGGCCACGTAACCGTTGAGATACGTGATGAAACGACCGGCAAGCTCCAGGCTCGCGAAGAAACGCACAACTTCATTTCACTTTCGGCCACGCGTTATTTACGCTGGGTGCAACGCAATGCACTCTTCAAGCTAGACATGAAAGCGTTCGAAGGCAGTACTCCAACCGGTGCACTCGACAAAGACTATCAAGAGCCTGATGTGAGTACACACATCGCCCTGACATCACTCACTGACGATAACTCAACCGCCGGCAGTGAGTGGACAATGTACGGGAAGCTCATAGGCTACTCAAACAAGACAATTTACAACCAAACCGGAGATCCATTACTCGGCTCTCCCCAAATCGGTATCTCACCCGAAGTTTTGTGCGAGACCAACGCTTCTTACACTAAGTGGACCTTCGATTGGGACGGCTTATCCGCCAATGGCACCATCGGCTCAGTCGGCTGGGTAGGAGGTGTTGCCTCACTTGCGACAACAAGCCTCCCTGGCGCAAGCGCAGCGCGTTTCTACATTTCGTCATCACTCGAGGAATCAAAAGCTACCAGTACCGGATCCTTCCAACGCATAGCCAAACGCGACAACAATACTTATTACCTGACACTAGGAGCCAACACCAGCATCTACCAATATGACCAAAATCTCACACAAGTTGGTAGCGGGCCAATCTTTTCAGTCGGCGGGCAATTCAAAGCCAGCACCACACTCGGCGGCATTGCTTGGGACCGTACGAACAATCGCCTCTGGGTAATTGGTCTTGATACTGCAAGCACACCGAAGAAGATCATTGCAGCTTACGACCCAAGCTCTAGCACTCCAGGCACCCCAGTGGCTGGGCCTTTCGTGATTAGTAATAGCACACCAACGTACCTAAGCCTCACGCATGATGGCACCAACCTCTGGACCCTCGGAAGTATAAGTAATAATGCATTCACTATGTACAGAATCAACCCGAGTGATGGAGTAGTCGCATCGAGCATCCCCATCACCCTGCCATACTATGATTGGTCAGGGGGCGGTGGAAGCGGTGAAAGTGCCTATGGTATTTCCTATGAGCCGACGAAGGGATATCTCTATGTTGCAACGTGGGCATACTTCTCCACAACAACTGGCGGCACACCAAGCACCCCCAATTCTGCTGTACGGGCCTTTGATCTATCAGGTAATGAAGCCATGGTCCCCGTCAGCATGCGCTACTGGATCAAGGGTCCGTCGCCTAGTCGCGGCTTCCTTGGTCAGACTGATTTTGAAATGATTGACCCCTGGCGTTTGCTAGCCCCAGATGGTGCGACCATCAAACGCATACTCCTTGACGGCATGGGTTCGCGCGCACCACTCAGCTCAGCCGTAACCAAGAGTTCAGGTCAAACCTTACGTATAACCTATCAAATGACCTATGTATAACGAGGCTCCGATGAAACAACCCTACCAAGACATGTTCTACGAATCCGAAATCACCGTCCAAGCCCGGGACGCCGTAACCGGCAAGGTGGTCCAGGAAGCAAAAGGCACTAATTTCGCCGGCAATCAAGCCATACAGTATGCGAAGTACGCTCAGCGGGCACAATATTTTCGTGACTTACCTTCGGGGTCAAAAAGCTTGGATCCCTCACCAGTAAACCCTACTCCTGGCCTGTTTTTAACCGACTCTACGAAGGACCCTGACCCTGCGAATGAATGGGTAATGCCCGGTGCGCTGATCGGGTATTCACTCAAGTCTGACTTCGGCGGCACTGATATCTGGCGTGGCGCACCGGTAACCCCAAATCTTAAGGCTGAATTCGACAAAAATGCAGGAAATTATTATGCAAAATGGCAATTTAGTTGGCCAACGAGCTCCGCAATAGGTCAGATCAACTCCGTCGGCTGGGGCTCAGTGCACATGGCAAGCGTCAGTGCGCCATCAGGCTATGGATCGCATATACTCACTAAATCTACCCGTATCACCAAGCTATCTTCTACAGGAGCAGGCTCCAGTCCTCTCTTGTATTTCGCCCGCAAGACGGATGGCAGCGCGTCATATTCGGTCAATGGCACCAATACCACCACGATCTATACTTACAATGCAAACTACAGCAGAACTGGCTTCATACCTGCAAATATTAATTCGGGCTTTCAATACGTCCGTGGGATCGCCTGGGATAACTCTGTGCCAGGAGGGCAACTCTGGGTCATCGGCACAAAGGCGAGTGCACCATCACAATACCAAATAGCTGCCATTGACCCACTCACAGGCTTCGTAAATGTTAAGTTTGATACCCAGACCAATCGCCCTTACCAGTACCTGGCCTACGACGGCACCAATCTCTGGACGATGGTGCCAAATGCGGCACCAAACACAGCAGTGACACTGTATAGCATTGCGGTCGGAAATGGTGGATCAACTCCTGGTAACGACGTGGCTCCGATAACATTTAACACAGCAAATATTGCAAATAACGGGAGCAGCTCAGGTGGCGTAGATCTTGCTTGTGGCCTATGCTGGGACCCGGACCAAGCCCGTCTCTGGGTACGTACATACTGCACGCGCCAAAACCTCAATCATCCCGGCATATATGGGCTCGACAGGAGCGGGCGTTTTTCGGCTGTCAACATTTCTGCCAATGCAGATGTCAGTCTTGCTGGTGACAACATTGGCCAGATAGGGTACGACACCAACCTTCATGCCGCTTCTGATACACAAGCCGATTTCGACATCGTCGATGCATCTACATTTGCAGCCCCGGCTGCCGCGCCAAACGGTGGCACAAATACACAAGTGCAGATACTCAGAGCATCCTCCCTCGGCACCCGCACCAAGCTCACTACCGATGCAGTCAACAAGACCAATACACAGACGCTCAACGTCATCTATACGGTTCGCTATATCTAGCCTGTTGCATATTTGACATCACTGTACACGGGAGTACAATAGAGAGTAAGCACAAGTAGTTTGGGTGTGTGATTGAAAGTTTCAAACCAAAACACGAGGTAAAAACAGATGTTTTCTCAGCTCAACCCTGAAGCATTGAAAGACCTTCTGCGTCGCGATATGACCCGACGTGAATTTTTGTTATACGCTGCAGGGGTCGTTGTGGGCATGATCGGCATTACAAACTTCATTCAAAACCTCCTACACCAATCACCAGAGCCGAAGCGCCATATCATCACCTCAAACGCCTACGGTGGTGGTCAGTATTCACCACGTGATAAAGCTACTGCACTTGCGAAGGAACTCAAGTAATGAGCCGCCTGCCGAGACCAGGAGATGACTCGGGTACTTGGGGTGATATTCTCAATGACTTCCTGCTCGTCTCACACAACGAAGATGGTACACTCAAGCTGCCTGACGCCTCCACCAGTGCTAAGGGTATCGTACAGCTTGCAAATGACCTCGATGGCTCAGCGACCGCGCCGACAGTCGTAGCGACACACCTTCGCGCTCCACTACCGATCGATCAGGGTGGTACAAATGCCAATGACCGCAACCAAGCACTGAACAATCTACTCCCTGATCAAAACTCGCAGACCGACAAAATCCTCAAAACTGATGGGACAAACGCCAGCTGGGTACCCGGATCAGATCTCACCCCAGATGCTACTGCTACCGTTAAAGGTAAACTCAAGCTTACCAATGACTTCAGTGGCACCGCCGATGCGCCCACTGTCGTGCAAACGCACCTCAATCAGCCACTGCCGCTCGATCAAGGCGGTACTAGTGCGAGTAATCGCCGAGACGCGCTCAATATATTCTTGCCAGATCAGACTGGCAATGCAAACCGCGTCCTACACACTGACGGCACAGATGCGTCATGGGTAGATGCAGCTGATGCCACACCAGACGCTACCACCACGGTCAAGGGTAAGCTGCGCCTCAATAATGACTTGAGCGGCGATGCGGATAATCCAACCGTCGTGCAAACACACCTCAATCAGCCACTGCCGATCAATCAAGGTGGTACGAGCGGCAATACGCCGACTGAGGCCATAAATAACCTCCTACCCTCTCAAGCTGGCAACGCTGGTAAAGTCATTCAAACCGATGGTACCAACATCAGCTGGGGCGAGCCACTAGCATTCAACCCAGATGACCTACAAGCGCTCATATGGATGGAGGTTTCGCCATAATGCGTAAGGCTGTGCGTACTGCCCACCCCACACACAGCGCCGAAAAACGCCAGACAGTGGCCGACCACCTCAATGAGATACGCTGGCGTATCATGGTAACTGCTGTGTTCTTGGTTATCGGTTTGCTGATCGGCTGGGCCGCCCAAGCTCCCCTCACCCATATCCTTACGAAACCACTTGGAGACGCTCTCTACTATTCGAGCCCGACTGGTGGGCTAGACTTCCTCATGAGCTTATCGATTTGCACGGGCATCATCGTAGCGCTACCTGTAACTATCTACAATCTCCTTAAGTTTATCGAACCGATCGGACGCTACAAGCTCGCAAGACACGGTGGCTGGGTGATATTTTTCTCGATCGTGCTGGCCTGTGCCGGTGCGAGCTTCGCGTACTATGTCAGCCTCCCGGCAGCCCTCCATTTCCTCAAAAGCTTTGACGAGCTCAACATCAAACCACTCATCGGTGCAAAAGAATACCTAAACTTCACACTCACGTACATGCTGAGCTTTGCTGTTATCTTCCAGCTTCCCCTCATTATCACCTTCATTGACCGCATGAAGCCCATCAAGCCAAGTAAGCTCTTCAGAAAACAGCGCTGGTTTATTATCGCAAGCTTCATCATCGCCGCCTTCGCTACACCTACTCCAGATCCTATCAATCAAGTAATTATGGCTATGCCGCTCGTACTACTCTTCAATATCAGCGTCATATGTGTCTGGGTCCAACACTTGGGTCGTAGAGGCAAGCAAGAAGTGCATGTGCCAGCTGCAATAGTTGATGATGGCGATCGCTGGGTACCAGTGCACGTGGCGCCTGCTCGACCTAAACTCATAGTGGAAACTGTCGATCGAGCGAAGACACCCTCATTTCTGCCGAACTTCAAACATGTTACAGATCGGTCACTACTTATGGCCCAAGATCATGCTGGCACCGCGCGTCCACTCATGCGTGATGTCATAGCGCCACAAGTTTCTGCAGCCTAGGCTCACCCCTTTTATGGACGTATAGATAAGAATGCAGAGATGTCCTCCCAGGCCTGTTCGGCAGCCGACTGCACATATCTATCTTCACGATCAGCATTGAAGAACGCATGTCCAGCGTCGTATGATTTGATCTCGTGCTGGATCTTAGCCTCAGTCAGTAACGAGTGAATCTTGTCGCGATCAGCGGATGGGATCATTGGATCATGCTCACCAAATATACCGAGCACGCGCAGCGCCTTGTCTTGATGCCGAGCTCGAGCAAGTGCCTGGACAGCCGAGTCTCCTGCGTAGAATCCTGGTGACACACTGGCTCCGCCGTAGCACGACACGATATCTGTAATAGCCGGATTCACCCCTGAGAGATACGCCAACTTGCCTCCAAAGCAAAAACCCCAGATAACCAAGCGCTCGAGCTCAGGCTGCCTTTCCCGGACAAGAGCGACTGCGCGCGCCAAGTGCGGCAGATACAGCTCCCCCGTCATTTGATCCATAATCTCCGCACCAGACATATCGTCATACGCGAATGTTTGCACCTTCCCGGTCACAGCGTAGAAGTGATCCAGCACATAGCTATCTATTCCCAGCTCCGTCTGCACCTTGGCAGCCAGCTCACGAGTAAAATCTTTGACGCCAAAAATCTCAGGCAAGATGATAAGCGCCGCCTTAGACTGAGACGCCTGAGTGTGTGCGTAAAGAAAATCTGTCACCTGGCTCATAGTGACAGTATGACAGACTGGAAGCCATCGTCAAAGCAAGACCAGTACACCTGCCGACTAAAGTAAAATTATCGAAAACCGAAGTCTTCAAAGAGAATGTGGCGCTCAGTCACACCATGCGCACGCAGCCCATCATGTATAGCATGCATCATGGGTGGTGGCCCGCAAATTAAGAATTCGGTACGCATGCAATCATGCTGCTTCTGCAGAATATCTGCCGTAAGAAATCCTTGTTTATCCTGGCAGAAGGTATGTACACGGAAGTTTGGATTTGCTTTCGCAATGGCTTGAAACTCGGCATCGAGATAGGCTTCCTTGGCGGATAGTACGCAGTAATAGAAATCGACCGAATACCCCTTGGTTGGCAGTGCCTTAGCCATAGACAAGAATGGAGTGACTCCGATACCCCCAGCTATCCAGACTTGCTTCGTGCCCCGTGCATGCCTGAAGCTAAAGCCACCATGTGGCCCCTCCACATACGCCGTCGTACCGGGCTTCAGTGCAAGCAGAGATGCAGTAAAATCACCAAGCACCTTCACAATAAATCTCAGATCTCGCTCTCGAGGCGGCGATGCCATCGAGTACGGGTGTGCCTCATCACTTATAGGGTGGCCTACAAAACTCACGAAAGCGAACTGACCAGCGGTGAAATTCAATAGCCTACCCTTCGGCTCCAAGACGATATCAACGGTCGAATCACCCATCTTGCGCACTTCACGAACGCTGTATCGATATCTCCTCGGGAAGAATTTGCCAAACACAGTATGGTAGAAGAATGCGTACATCGCTGCGATACAGAATACAAAAACATATACCCAGAGTAGTTGTGACTTAGCGAGGTTCCCATGATCATCAAGGAAGGCATGCAGGAACCCTGCAAAGAAGACCAAGCCAAGTATTCGATGTACCCACAAAAATAACTGATAGCGCAGGCGCAAGAACACCGTGACGGGGAGCGTCAGCAGCATCGCATAGAGCGCAATCAAGCCGAAATTTAGCTGCCAGTTTGCACCAAATATCCAGAGTGAACTTAGCTTTGCAGGATTCAGGCCAGCCAGCCGAATCGTCAGAAAAAGCGGGTGTAGCGAAATGAAAAAGAATGCCACACCACCAGTAATGTGATGCCAGCGGTATGCTCGATCCAAGCCACCGAAGAGTCTCTCTGTCCAACGCCAGCGAGCCGATAAGACGACCGACCAGCTATAGAGAACGATCCCCACAAATGCACCGATATTAGCGAGGCTTTTCCAGATAGCTGCGGTATTCGCTACTCGTTCCTGCAAGGGTATGACGAGCGCCCACAACAACAACACAATGCCCACGCTTGCCCATATCACTGCCCCACCAAGATGATTGCGCCGCATATCTGGATCTACAATACGTGCCGTCACTACTGCCCAACTCCTGTTGTCTGTGTTGTAACCGCCTGACATTGTGGATCACTTGTAGGATTCAGCTGACAACGACTCTGTGTCGCGATATTAACACTGAAAAGAATAATTACGGAAACCAGGGAAAGAGAGCCAAGTACGACCCCAGCAATTGCCAAGCCTCGTCGCGCACTCCCAAGAGCCG
>CAYMMM010000031.1:0-2209 GCA_964391595.1 uncultured Candidatus Saccharibacteria bacterium
TTGAAGAAGGTTACGAAGCCACAAGCGGATGCAATTCTCGCTACTGTGAATGCACTCGCTATACACGTAAAGAGTATGATCTTGAGCTCACAACAGCTAAATGCCAAGGTGAAGCAGAGTCTGAGTGATCAGAAGCAAAAACGCCAAGAGCAGTGGTGGCGCAAGGTTACCTTCCTTATTCCTGCCGTTGTCGTGGGTGGCCTACTTGTCCTTCTCGCGGTGATTTACGGGGCTGCTGGTCGCCCGACGAACCTTACGATCGCTGGCTTGCAGGTATTTGCTTTCTTGCTCGCAGTCGGACTGATTATCCTGGCTCATACTTCAAAAGAACAAAGTATTGATCTGCGGCACTCGCTTGAGAACCAGATGATTATCGAGAAGGACTTGTTTGAAAAGCGTATTGCTTTCATCGAATCTGTCGCAAACGAGCTCGACATGGACATCGCGCAGGTTGAGCTCAAATCAAAAGCCCTTTGGAAGCTTGAGGAGGCAAAGCCATTTGTCGAAGGATTCTCAAACTTGGCTGCAATTATTACGCGCTTCAAGAATCTCAAGACATTCAGTCGTATCGAGCCTACCACGAAAGTACCGGTACAGTTCTCGAATGCAGTAGCAGAGGCCGTAAAGTCGGTGTCTGCAGCCGGAGCGAAGCGCAAGATCACAATCAAGAGTGATGTCCCACTTAATGTGGTGTCACATACCAATGCTACCGCAGTACACCAGCTTCTTACTTCAGTACTGGATAATGCGATTAAGTTTGGTGATACCGGCTCGGTGGTGCATGTAAAAGTTGAGGCACATGATAAGACAATTGAGGCGAGCATCATCAATACCGGCCCTGGTATACCGGCCGATAAGCTTTCGCAACTTATGATGCCTTTCTATCGTGCAACTGACGTATTCCGATTTGACTACGAAGGTCTCGGCCTCAGTCTCTATCTCGACAAGGTGATTATGGAGCACATCGGTGGTGAGCTGATCATTACTTCAAAGCCGGGTGCGCAGACTATGGTGCGCCTCATCTTCCCGCGCTAATGCATATCTGAAGCTAGGCTTGCCCTTACCTGTTCTTCTCCTATATAATGAATAGGTAATTAGACTATCGTTCGTACATAGTCTCAGGGTAAAAATAGATAGACCTAGGAGGGGTTTCCTTACTCGTGGCAGAAAAAGATACTACAAAGCGGTCAGCAAAAAATCCAGTCGACGAGAAGCCTGCCGTGCAGCCGGGCGAGTATTCTGCTGAACAAATTCAAGTTCTTGAGGGATTGGACCCAGTACGCAAGCGCCCGGGTATGTATATTGGCGGTACCGGCAGTGAAGGTCTCCATCACTTAGTATGGGAGCTCGTCAACAACTCGATAGATGAGGCACTTGCTGGGGCGGCTACCATGGTCGAGGTAGCTCTGGAGGAAGACGGCTGGGTGCGCGTGACGGACAATGGGCGTGGTATCCCCGTAGACAAGGTGAAGGCCACAGGGAAGTCGGCACTTGAGACGGTACTTACTGTGCTCCACGCCGGGGGTAAGTTTGGCGGTGGTGGCTATAAAGTGTCTGGTGGTTTGCATGGTGTTGGTGTGTCTGTAGTGAACGCACTCGCAACCGACCTGCATGCGATCGTTAAGACTGGTGGATCGATTCACGAACAGACCTATAAGGCTGGTGTCGCTACGAGTGACATCAAAGTTACGGGGAAGACCAAAGAGACTGGCACGACGATTCGATTTAAGCCAGATGCCTCCATTTTTGAGACGGTAAAGTTTAGCTACAACACCATTCTTGATTACTTACGTCATCAAGCCTATCTCACCAAGGGCGTGCGCGTTCGACTGATTGATGAGAAGCATAACAAGCGTTTTAGTTTTTACTTCGAGGGTGGGATTCGCAGTTATGTAGAGCATCTGAATAAGGGCAAGGAAGCGATCAATGACCCTACATTCTATGTCGATAAGCAACAGGGCGATGTGACAGTTGAAGTCGCAATACAATATGCCGACACCTTTACTGAGCAAGTGAAGAGCTTTGCGAACAATATCCATAACCCTGAAGGTGGCACGCATCTCACGGGCTTTCGTACTGCATTGACGCGCGTCATTAATGACTATGCACGCAAGAACAGTTTGGTCAAAGAGAAGGACGAATCACTGACAGGTGATGATGTACGTGAAGGGCTGACCGCTATCGTTTCGGTTAAGTTGCCTGAACCGCA
>CAYMMM010000031.1:2309-4394 GCA_964391595.1 uncultured Candidatus Saccharibacteria bacterium
GACATGGCGAAGTCTGAGATCTTCATCGTAGAGGGTGACTCAGCTGGTGGTTCGGCAAAAGGCGGCCGTAACCCAGAGTTTCAGGCTATTTTGCCGCTACGGGGCAAGATCTTAAACGTTGAGCGTGCGCGACTCGACAAAATGCTCTCAAGTAACGAAGTGAAAAACCTGATTATCGCGCTTGGCACCGGCATTGCAGACAACTTCGAGCTGGCCAAGCTTCGCTATAACCGAATTATTATCGCGACTGACGCCGACGTCGATGGTTCGCACATCCGTACGCTACTTTTGACTTTCTTTTTCCGTCATATGCCACAGGTCATTGAAGCCGGGCATGTATATATTGCTCAGCCACCACTCTACAAACTCTCGATAGGCAAAGAAAAACACTACGTCTATACCGATGCCGAGCGCGACGCCTTGCTCAAGGAGCTGGCCGAGAAAGTAGCTGCAAAGCCCGTGAATGCTAAGGCTGCAAAGGAAGCTGCCGCGACTGAGGTAGAAGAAACCCCTGATGTGGAAACCGCTGAAGATCTGGCCGAACTTGCCATGCAGACTCAGACCGAAGATGAAGTTGGTGAAGCAACGACTGAAGTGGCTGAGGCAGAAGTGGGAGTGAAGATCCCTGGCTTGTCAATTCAGCGATATAAGGGTCTTGGTGAAATGAACCCTGATCAGCTTTGGGAGACCACGATGGATCCAGAAAATCGTGTCATGCTCCAAGTCACCATTGATGATGCCGAAAAGGCCGATGTGATCTTCTCAAAATTGATGGGTGATGAAGTGAGCTTACGCAAAGCCTTCATTCAGACCCATGCCAAATCAGTTACGAATATTGATTTCTAAGTAATGGAGCCTCATATGGACGATACAAGCAAAGACCTCCCAGAATCAGACAGCCAAGACACTACTCAGCCTGACGCGTCGACTCTCATCGATAATGATGGGCAAGGTAGTATAAAGGTCCATTCCATTGAAACCGAGATGGAGAAGAGCTATCTCGAATACGCCATGTCGGTGATCGTTTCTCGAGCGCTCCCTGACGTCCGTGATGGGTTGAAGCCAGTGCATCGTCGCATCTTATACTCAATGCATACGCTGGGCTTGCGGGCGAGTGCGAAGTATCGTAAGAGTGCAACCATCGTCGGTGAAGTTATTGGTTCATATCACCCTCATGGAGATACGGCGATTTATGACTCAATGGTGCGTATGGCTCAGGACTTCTCGCTGCGCTATCCGATGGTGGATGGTCAGGGTAACTTTGGTTCTGCCGACGGTGACCGCGCTGCCGCCTATCGATATACCGAAGCTAAGATGACTCGCATCGCTGAAGAAATGCTGGCTGATATCGATAAAGATACCGTGGACTTCATGCCGAACTATGATGGCTCGAAGAAAGAGCCACGAGTCTTGCCTGCGCGCGTACCAAACCTGCTTCTCAATGGTATCCAGGGTATTGCGGTTGGTATGGCCACAAATATCCCGACTCACAACTTAAGCGAGGTTATTGATGCTACAGTACATTTGATCGATAGTCCGGAGGCTAATGTTCAGGATCTGATGCAGTTTGTAAAAGGCCCAGATTTCCCTACTGGTGGTTTGATTTTTGATGACGGTGGTATTGCTTCCGCATATAGTACTGGGCGCGGCAGCATTACGATGCGCGCTGTAGCCGAGATTGTGGAGAGTAAAAAAGATCGCAAGGCAATTGTTATTACTGAGCTCCCATATCAAGTGATTCGCGGGACTTTGGTTGAAAAAATCGCAGAGCTGCATCGCGAGAAGAAGGTGATTGGTATTAGCGATATTCGTGACCAAACGTCTGATCGAGTCGGCACGCGCATCGTAATCGAGCTGAAGAAGGACGCGTACCCACAGAAGATTCTTAATCAGCTGTATAAGTTTACGCCGATGCAATCCAGTTTCCACGTCAATATGCTCGCACTGGTCGATGGCATTCAGCCACGGGTACTGAACCTCGAGATGGTACTCAAGCATTTCCTCGAGCATCGCAAAGAAGTTGTACGTCGTCGTACTGAGTTCGAACTTAAGAAAGCTCAAGATCAAGCACACATCCTCGAAGGG
>CAYMMM010000031.1:4494-5935 GCA_964391595.1 uncultured Candidatus Saccharibacteria bacterium
GAAGCGAACATTCTCAAAGTTATTAAGGAAGAGCTGATCGAGATTAAAGAAAAGTATGGTGATGAGCGACGTACTCAGATTGAAGGAAGAGGTGCGGGGACATTCTCGGACGAAGACCTTGTGCCAAACGAAGATGTCATCCTGACCCTTACAAAGGGCGGGTATGTGAAGCGTATGCCGAGTGACACCTACAAGAGCCAGGGCCGTGGCGGAAAAGGCATTATGGGTATGACTACCAAGGAAGAGGATGTTGTCCAGGATGTGCTTAAGACAAAGAACCATGATTGGGTACTCTTCTTTACGAGCAAGGGTCGTGCTTTTAGGGTGAAAGTATATGAAATTCCTTCCTCGGGTCGTACTGCAAAAGGTGTATCGATTGTGAATATCCTTAATCTTGCCCCGGAAGAGCGGGTTACGAGTGCTCTGACTATGACCAAAGAAGAGCAGGCGCAGTATCTGTTTATGGCAACTCGCATGGGAACCATCAAGAAGAGTAAATTGGCCGACTTCGCAAATATTCGCTCGAGCGGCATTATCTCAATTAAGCTTGACAGTGGCGATGAACTTGCTTGGGTCAAGAAGTGTAGCGATGGTGATGATATTATACTCTCGACCGCAAAGGCGCAGGCGCTCCGTTTTGGTCAAGACGCAGCTCGACCAATGGGTCGCGCGACAAGAGGAGTGCGTGGTATGCGACTGCGTGCAGGGGATCATGTCGTTGGTGTCGATATCATCGGCAAGGAAGAAGGATTGATGCTTGTTACCTGCGCGAATGGCTATGGTAAGCTCACGAAGACGGAACAGTTCACGAAGCACGCTCGTGGTGGCGTGGGGATTAAGGCTGGAGTTGTAACTACCAAGACTGGTGAAGTGATTGATGCTCGCGTGATTGGTTCGAGAGAGGATGACTTGCTCATCATTTCAAAACAAGGTCAGGTTATCAGATTACGCTGCGGTGACATCTCTGTCATCGGTCGCGCTACGCAAGGTGTCAGAATCATGAAAATGAAAGAGGGTGATACCGTCGCGTCTCTCGCTCTGATGGATGCTTCTGGCGAGCCTGAGACTACCGAATAGCATGGGCTTTGAAGGCAAAACACTGATCCTTGCCTTCGAGCCAGCCGCGTGCCGTGATTTAGCTTACGAACTTGCACATACATGCCAGATACAGCACCTGGTATCTCGCGAGACTTTTCTGCGGAAATACGTCGAGAGTACCTCTGTAGACTGGGATCACATTGTCGCCATAGGGCTGAGTAAACAGCTCAAGCGTGGTCTTGGTGTGGAAACTCGGTTCGTCAACCGGTTTAAGGGTAGCCCTATAGAAACGGGTGGACCGGAGTTTATTCAGCGGAGTTCCCTTCTTGATCTGCCAGTATCTCAACGCATTACTTGGTCATATTGCAATCTTATCTCATATTTGTTTTGCAGAAGGATTCAG
>CAYMMM010000031.1:6035-8688 GCA_964391595.1 uncultured Candidatus Saccharibacteria bacterium
CCAGCCGCGGTGCCATTAGTTGGTTCACCTGGTCGAGTTATCGTAGCTGGCCCCAATGAAGAATCGTTTGATCGCATAGGGCATCTGATCGACCAGCATTCTGTGGAGCCGATATTGCTTGCCGATGTGCTGCTTGGGAGGGCCTTTGACCATCACTCGGTTGACTTGGTCCTGCTGACCAATCTTCTTTCGTCATCCCTGCACCCCAATCAGTTCTGCCTCTCGCTTGGTGGCTATCTCAAGTCTGATGCACGGATCGTTCTTATGGACTGGGAGGTGCATACCGGAGTGGGTCCAGAGCATGAGAGAAAGGTAAGCCGAGAAGATGCAATTCGCATGCTAACTGCTTGTGGCTGGAAATTTGAGTCAACTTTGCGAACACCTGGATATCATTACGGACTTGTCTTCAGGAATAAACCTCCGGTAAGATAGGGTAAACATTATAGGAGGCTGTGGGGTGCAAATTTCTGAATACTTATGGGTGCCATTGGCAACCTGGGCTATTGCTCAGAGCGTGAAGTTCTTTATCGCGGTTTTTAAGGGGCAATATACTCCCTCGCTACTGTTCTCATCTGGGGGAATGCCAAGTGTGCACTCTGCAACGGTATCATCACTCGCGACAGTCGCTTTGATTCTCGGCGGGCCAGAGAGCCCACTCTTTGGCATCACTGGGGTTTTCGCTGCGATCGTCATGTACGACAGCCTTGGTGTGCGGCGGTCTGCTGGTGAGCAGGCGCGTACACTTAATCATCTGATAGACGATCTTATGCAGGCTGGCGCAATCCGCTCGCATACCCGATATCAACACTTGCGCGAGATACTTGGTCATCGTCCATTGGAAGTAGTTATTGGGGCTATATTGGGTGTATTGCTGGCATCGGCTTTCACTGCAAGTGCAGTCCTTGATCGCTTACCATGGCTGACGGCACGCCCTAATGCTACAGTCGGCGCGTACGAAATTGGCCTGGCGATTTTTCTCATAATCGCTGCTTGTCTAACGGTAGTATTTTCTCGTCGCCCATCTGGTCGGTTTGCGCGCTATCGTCCCTTTGCGAATCATATAGCGGTCTCAAATCTGATCATCGCTCTGGCACTCGGCTTCTGTGTATTGATGCAACGTCAGCAGATCGCTGGTTGGTCGAGCTGGTTCGCATTGCTTCTTACATTGAAAGTATTTGTACTCTGGCATCTTGGCCTCTGGTATCGGTTACTGGTTGATGGTGCGCTGAGGACGTCTGTAGCCAGTGAGAGTACGACGCGTAAGTCGCGCTGGATCAAAGCGTCGGGTGGTCGTGCCAAAAAGCGTCGCGCCCAGCGCGGGAAATAATTCTCGACAAAAAACACGTATCAAGGCTTGACGTAGCCAGTGTATATCAGGTAGAATCCTCTCTAGTAGCTTTTATTGAAGAAGCAACAAAAATACATAAGTTCCGCTTCGGCGAAAATCCAAAAGAATCGCCACTAAGGAGCTATATTTTTTTGTCACATCTTGTGGTGTGGGCTTGTCGAGATTGCTACGGACTTTAACAAGTGAAACGTGTCAGTTCAACTTAAGTTTTTTGAGTTGTTTGTATTCGTCTCGATGACGGGATCTGGTGCATCAGGAAGCTCGCTGTGAGTCTGATGTATGTCAAAAATTTAGCAGCGAACTGTAACTTTTTTAAGATGCAGTTGTGTATGAGAGTTTGATCCTGGCTCAGGATGAACGCTGGCGGCATGCCTAACACATGCAAGTCGTACGCGATCACTTTTTTCGCTCGCAGGTGCTGAATTTCTTTTCTTAAGAGACATTCTGCCATTGCGAGCGGAATGAATGAGTGATTGAGTGGCGGACGGGTGAGTAACACGTTGGTACCTGCCCTAGAGTGGGGAATAATTCACCGAAAGGTGGACTAATACCCCATAGTCTTATGCTTGTTATAAGTAAAGCTTCGGCGCTCTAGGAGGGGCCTGCGTTTGATTAGCTAGTTGGCGGGGTAAAGGCCCACCAAGGCGACGATCAATAGCTGGATCGAGAGGTTGACCAGCCACACTGGGACTGAGATACGGCCCAGACTCCTACGGGAGGCAGCAGTGAGGAATCTTCCACAATGGGCGCAAGCCTGATGGAGCAATGCCGCGTGCAGGAAGACGCTTTTCGGAGTGTAAACTGCTTTTCTGAAGGAAGATTATGACGGTACTTCAGGAATAAGGATCGGCTAACTACGTGCCAGCAGCCGCGGTAATACGTAGGATCCAAGCGTTATCCGGAATTATTGGGCGTAAAGCGTGCGCAGACGGTTTGAAAGGTCTTATGCGAAATCCTGTGGCTCAACCACAAGGACTGTATGAGAAACCATCTGACTAGAGGTAGGTAGAGGCAAGTGGAATTTCTGGTGTAGGGGTGACATCCGTAGATATCAGAAGGAACACCAATGGCGAAGGCAGCTTGCTGGGCCTTACCTGACGTTCAGGCACGAAAGCGTGGGGAGCGAACAGGATTAGATACCCTGGTAGTCCACGCCGTAAACGATGATCACTAGTGGTATGGGGCTTCGACCCCCTGTGTCACGAAGCTAACGCGTTAAGTGATCCGCCTGGGGAGTACGAACGCAAGTTTAAAACTCAAAGGAATTGACGGGGACCCGCACAAGCGGTGGAGCATGTGGTTTAA
>CAYMMM010000032.1:0-7741 GCA_964391595.1 uncultured Candidatus Saccharibacteria bacterium
CACACACAAAACTATCGCGCAGCTCTATGTCATTACGTTGTATTTTTTTCATCATTCTCTTGCCTAGATGCATGTGGTATGAGCTATGAAACACATAGCAAATTGGCAAATCACTCCACAACTTAGCTGAGTCGATCCGGTGAGAAAATATCAGCTAAGTTAAATGCTATAGCATAACCATTTCTCACGTTTTGATCTGTAATATACATGAAAAAAGTGCAGCGATGTTCAATGATCGCTGCACAATAAGTTATGAACTGCGCACGAGGAGTGCCGGTCTGGGCTCCGTATTCCCAAGCCAGAGATTGCTCCCCCACGCCTCATAACCGTCGTACTGTTCGTTCCAACGCAAACTGTCCGTCACTGCTGACCGGTCGGTACGGATGCGATCTCGCGGTACTATTACGCAATTCCATACCGCAGAGTGCATGAAATCACCCGTGATCCAGCCACCCACTAGTTGCTCAGATCGCAGATTGCAGCTCGGGTCTGCCAACGTCCGTGGATCGCTCCAGACATACTGCCTTATCACCCTGACCCAGTCACCAGTACCAGTTTCGAAATCCGGTTCACTTGGCCAACCATCCGTCACAGACCTACCGATGGTGATGCGCGGCTCAGGATACAGCGGGAGCCAGCGTGGACGTCCCTCGCCTTCAGGAGGAAGCTGCGCACGACCATGTCTCCAAGTTACTCCCTCAAAGAAGTAAAAGTTCGGACGCGCCTCAAAATATGGAAATACCGCGCCTTCTCGTACATCATCATGCCCAGGGGCATGGCCGCGCCTTGGCAAGTAGACCTGCCGGCGGCGCCCATTCAATTCGCGTACATGTCGTAGGTTCATTTTCGATCCTCATTCGAGTGAGAACAATAACTCAGCTGTTATAACACAAAATCTAAAAAATTTCTACTGCAGAATCATTTAAGCATAACCATTTACAGATAATTTGTACGGAAGTGACTTCGTGCAGTACTAGTAAAATTGCTCGCCCCGCCGACACATCGGCAAAGCTCAAGTGTGCGACACACGTGATACTCTCTCATGGCAATCAAAAAACCCCGAGCCGTATATGTCTCGGGATTTTTTGGTGGAGCTGGAGGGAATCGCACCCTCGTCCAGAATGTGATCAATATACCATCTACAAGCGTAGCTCGCTTAAGCATTTTTTAGAAAAGAACGATTCAAAACGAGCCAAAGCACGTCCCTTTCTCGGCGCATAAAGCTTAGTAAGATGCGTGCGTCGACGCACATCCCACGCAACCAACAAAATATGGCGCTTCGAGCTCTAGTTGGTGTCGAGCTATCGGCGGCTTTTACGAATTAAGCAAAAGCTGGTGCTGCGAACGCATCAGCATAAACTGAGCGTACGCGGCTCAAGAGAGAGTTCTCACTTGTTGAATTGAGACGGATAACGTTCATCTCAACCCGGCTTGCCAGTATATCTTTCAAGGTCACTCTGTCGAAGCTAGTCAGCCCCAAGACCGATATCTTAGCAAGTTTACGTCGTTTCGTCCAGATCACACCAAGCTCTGGCTATGCCTTTGTAAGATCTACAGGTACAATAGATGACAACGGTATACAGCCATGAATAAGACAACACCAGATACAATCCTTATCCTCTCTTCAAACTTCGGTCAGGGTCATATGGCGACTGCGAGAGCATTGAAGTCTGCGGCCGAGAAGCACCCTGAGCTCAACTTCAAGATCGAGGTCGAAGACTTCTCGGATGAAGTGAGTAGTATCTTCAACACTGCTTCGAAGCGCATATATGAAATAAACGCTAAACATACTCCGATCATCCATAAATGGATCTATACCTCTACCGACAAGAATCATCTCCCTATACGATTCATTAATGCGCTTAACTATCCTATTCGACGCAAGGAACTTGTTCAGATCATCGCTGAACACAACCCTTCGCTTATCATTTCGAACTATCCGATCTGGCAGTACATCGCCTATTCGATCACAAAGCAATATTTTGACGTAGAGTTCGCAACGCTCATCACAGACTCGATTACTGTTCATTCTGCATGGACTCAACCTGATAGTGACTTCTACTTAGTGGCAAACGAGCCAACTGCCGCAAGTTTGCACAAGCTCGGGGTGGCAAATAATAAAATATTGCCGCTTGGGTATCCCGTACATGAAGCGTTTACTCAGCCACTAGACACAAGCGTTTTGGAAGAACTGGATATACCAAAATCAGATCATATTATCACCATAAGTGCATCTTCCTTGCGTGCTGGATACGTCAAGCGAATGATCAGACAGCTTGCCCCGCTCCGCAATACGACTTTTATCTTAGTGACTGGTCGGGACAATGAGCTCTACGAGGCACTTAATGCAGAAGAGTATCTCCTCCCTGAAAATTTCCGCCTGATCGGATGGACGGACAAGCTTTACGAGTACATAAAAAATTCTTCGATCGTAATCACAAAGGCCGGTGGGTCAACCGTCATGGAATGCATTGCTGCAAAGAAGCCGATGATCATCAACAAAGTTATCCCTGGACAAGAAGAAGGTAATGCGGAACTCGTTGAGCGCTTCAAGCTAGGCCTGACAGCAGAGAAACCAAAAGAGATTGCACAGGCAGTGCTCGAAATCCTCGCGAATCCAACTAGCTACCTTAAGCGTCTCGAGAAATTTGCCCAACCCGATGCATCTCTGCATATACTGCAATACTTACGTACCCGACTCGACTCGCAGAAAGACTAAACCAAGCACCATAACGCTTACGTTTTGCGCACTGCTACGGTAGTATAAGAAGTATGGAACGTGTGCATATAAACGCCAGTCAGGTTCACGGATCAATCCATGGCGATGATAGTGATACTCGGCAATTACATGCTCGAGATGAAACCGAGAGTAGCCTACAAGAGTTAGCAAATTCCGAGAGAACCCAGCATCAAGATACGGCCGAACGGTCAGTCGAGCATCAGCCAGAAATGAGTAGCGATCACCCTGCCCGCAGGCTAGAGCTAGATATCACCAATGCACAAACAGAAATCCGTCGCGACTACCTGCACGAATATTACGTCCTCGTTGCACCGAAGCGAAAAAACCGCCCCTATGATACATCTGGAAGCGAACATCTCATGGTTGAATCGGCCGACTCGCCTCGTCTCGATCTACAACCATCTGTTCTCGAGATTCCCTCCACCGAAAGTGGTCGGGCTTGGGACGTCAAAGTTGTCCAGAACAAATACCCAGCACTTACTTTAGATAACCCCCACGCCTACGGAAAACAAGAAATAGTTATTGATACACCTCTGTCAAACACGCCATTTGGCAAGCTTGATGTTGCACAAATTACTACAATATTACAAGCGTACCGACAGCGTAGTACAGAACTCCATAAGAATACCCACATCAAATATGTATCAATATTTCGCAATGATGGTTACGAAGCAGGAGCATCACTGGCACATGCACACAGCCAGATAATCGCCCTACCTATCGCACCACCACAGATAGTGCATGAAGCCGAAGCTTGTGCAGCCTACTTCGAAAAGTTCAACACTGACCCCTATGATGCAATCATTGCTTTTGAACAAAAGAATAAACTGCGCATTATTGACCAAAATGAAGACTGGATTGCCGTCTGCCCCTACGCTTCGAAATGGCAAATGGAGGCATGGATTCTACCGAAGCGAACAATGCAGCTACTCGATGAGGCACAAGATCAAGAGTTAACTTCCGTAGCCAGTTTATTAACCCCACTAACCAAGGCACTATCGAACACAAACATCAGTTATAACCTCATAATCGAGCAAGGTATTATCCCCTCACAACGACTTACCTTGAAGCTCTGCGGAAGAAATGTGATGTCTCCCTGGGGTGGCCTCGAGGTCGCTACTGGTGTGATCGTAAATGTTATCCCACCCGAGTCTGCAGCGGCTTGGTACCGATCTCAAATATAGCCGTAGTGCTACTCGGACTCAAACTGTTCATGCTTTGATGTTCGCTTTTTATACGCTATATTTGAATCATTGTTTATATAGAGAGGAACTCTTAAGGGGGCTAGTGCATGATTTCTCAAACTTATACACTCGCACACCATGGTGCGCAACCACATCCAATAACCGTAGAAACGGATGTCTTTGCAGGGCTCCCCGGGATCAGCATTGTAGGGCTCCCCAGCAAGGCTATTGAGGAGTCTAGGGAACGCATTCGGAGCGCAATCAGGAATAGTAGCCTGGAGTTCCCTCCTCGTAAAGTGACGATCAATCTTGCACCAGCAGATGTAGCAAAGACAGGAATCAACTGTGACCTAGCGATTGCCATGGGGATTCTCATCGCCACAAAGCAAATTGAGCCCATTCCAAACGATGTTTGCTTCATCGCTGAACTTGCTCTCGATGGTTCGCTTCGATCCGCGCAGGCGTGCCTTGCCTCCGTGCTCAGTGCAGAACAAGCGGGCTTTAGTACAATCGTCATCGACCCACACACAGAACTCGATATCCCCCCTCTCCCAAGCCTTACGATCCTGAGACCTGACTCTCTGCGCGAGCTTTACCTCCATTATATCGGTGAAAAATTGCTTACTCCTTGGAAGCATCAGGTACGTACATTACCTCAACCCAAAGATGATGTTCATCACCGCAAGCACGATCTCGATCACATTATTGGCCAGGCAAAAGCAAAGCGAGCCCTTCAAATCGCTGCCGCGGGGAATCATAACGTACTGATGATTGGGCCGCCCGGAGTAGGCAAAACACTTCTGGCTCAGGCGCTACCTAGCCTGCTACCTAATGCGGACATAGATGAGATCAAGGAAATATACTATATCCATTCACTTGCAGGTGTGGCTCCCCCAAACCCCATTGGGACACGTCCGTTTCGCGCGCCACATCACAACGCCAGCGAGCACGCGCTCATCGGCGGCGGCTCACACCCTCGCCCGGGAGAGATAAGTCTTGCACACCGGGGTGTATTGTTTCTAGACGAGCTTGCAGAATTTCCCCACCGAAGTCTAGAAGCACTTCGACAGCCCATCGAAAATGGGTCCGTCAATATTGCACGTGCGGCCATGTCCGCAACCTTTCCGGCAAACGCACTCATCATCGCCGCTATGAATCCATGTCCTTGTGGCTATAGCGGGTCTAGTGTTCGCGCATGCACGTGCTCCATTCAACGCATTCAAACCTATCAGAAGAGAATATCTGGCCCGCTCCTCGACCGATTCGATATCGTCCTCTATCTAGAAGCTGAGGCTATATCCCATAATGATGTAAAAATATCATCATATACAACACAATCGGAAGCTATGCGGCACGAAATCAGCCGTGCAATAGACTGTCAACAAAAACGGTATAGAGACACTGAGTATAAGCGCAACAGCGATATAGGCTATACCCATATGGACCTGTATTGCCCACTAGAAGCTGAGGCAAGTTCACTGCTCGCACTTGCAAGCGAGCGATTATCCCTCAGCCGTAGATCCATCCAGCGAGCACTGAGGGTGGCACGTACGATTGCCGACCTCAATTCTTCCAAGGATATTAGTAATTCAGATATAGCTGAGGCACTTCAATACAAGGTAGAAGCACTGCAACCCCTTGAAATGCAAGGATCTCAAGGATTCGCTAGAGCTACAGCTGAATTAAAGAAGTAAGCTTACTCTCAAGACCAGCTCGCGCAAGCATTAGCCACAGACCAATATATACAATCATTATCACGCTCGCGGCAGCAAGCAGATGTATAAGCTCTGACCGAACAATTCGAACAGACTGTTGATCAAGTGCGGACAACTGCTCGGCAGCTGGAGACACCCGTTTATGAGCAGTACTCAAAGGTACTGAGCTTCTAGTCGTGCGCTCTTTCGGATCGACACCTTGGTCGACGTCGGCTTTTGGCACATGCTTGGACTCTTCTTTAAATGAGTCAACATGCCTTGCGCGATACTTCAGATGCTTTTTCCGCTTTGTCATTATGCAAGCATTGTATCGAAAACTGTCTAGATTGCCAATTTTCTTCTAGAAAGACTATAATAGTCACTCAGCGGAGGTGTAATGGAAATCGTACTGATCATATTGGTGTTTATCACCATGCTAGGTTGTGGTTATACAGTTTGGAGAGTAGGTAAGATAGAGCAAAAGTTTGGTCATTTCTTCAGCGAATCAGAAAAGACAGGTAGCGTAATGGAACGCCTGAATCAGTATGCATTACAAGAAACTAGTCAGAATACGAGGCTTGAAGCTCTCGAGAAACATTCGAAAAAGCTCGAGATGATTTCCGAGCGTGGACATTCACGAATAGGCTTCGTGAGATTCAACCCGTTTTCAGACACTGGCGGAGATCAGAGCTTTTGCTTGGCAGTTTTGGACTACCATGGCAATGGCTGGGTTATTTCTAGCATCCATGCACGCACCGGCTCTCGCGTCTATGCAAAACAGATTATCCTCGGCCAAAGTTCCCACAACCTTTCCGACGAGGAGGCGACTGCCGTAACAAAGGCACTCAAACAAAACCCATATCAGGAAACTCATGGCTCGAAATAAGCTCCCCTTTGACTACAGATCACAGGCCGGAATACTTATATCATCTTTCGTCAAAGGAACTATTTCATTAGATACACAGGAAGACGTTGTAATAGACGCAACATTATCTGGAGATATCAAAACTAGCGGCTTTTGCGAAATCACGGAGAATGGCGAGTATGAAGGAGACATTTCCGCTCGTTCAGTTACGGTATACGGGAGTACAAGCGGGGACATCTCTGGACAAGACGCCATACACGTGCATCGATCAGCAAAAATTAAAGGTGTATATACATCCCCTGTTATTCACATAGAACCGGGCGCGATTGTAAACGCGCGCATTGTGCACTCACAAAATTCCTTATCAGGACCACTAGCATGATCCATTATGCACTCCAAGAAACCTTATCAGCAGAAGAGGCATCGCTCATCTCGGAGACAATCACAGCCGCTGCATCACAGTTGAGGGTCGCAGCCAAGCAACAGAGCTTGGACGAACTCTCCTTGGGAAGCACAATACATGAAGGGTCTACAACCCTCCTATCAATCGGTGATCCTTCTTGGCATACAAAGTTCCTCAGCAGAGTATCCCCGATCCTGAGAAAGCACCACGAGATTGTCCTAGCCCATATCAACCTACGAACACAAAAAATACCCGTTCGGCAACTTCGCGTTGCACAGCTCAAAATCCAACTAAAACGCGACCTAGCTACAGTAGCGGCTCGAAAAATCATAGAAGTTCCTGTCTTTTCATGCGGCCCCTACTTATTTATTGATACAATCGAGCTCGTAAGCAGTCAGACCAGCCCAACGCAGCTCTATCTTCAAGCACAACTTGAACAATCAAGATACGACCTCTCATGTCCAGGCACCACCATCCGGATTGCCCCACTTACATCTCAAGGAGGCAATCAATCACCAGTACTGCAACTTCATATCCTCCAAGCCGAAAGGATCAACCCATCTTCGTCGGCCAGCAATCAACTATTTGAACTCACCAGACAAAAAGTTGCCCCCAGATCTGCCAATGAAGACATATTACACATACCAATCTCTCACGCAAAGATCCGAGCCGAAACCCACTTCACCATTGGCGAAGATGGCGACCAGCGCACAGAACGTGTTTTTACGGTTGAAACACTGCCCTGGAGTCTCAGAATGATCACGGCAAAAAGTTCCCCTAGAGATATTGATTAATCTGGTGTTTTCTTGTAGACTTGATCGAGAACGAGTAGGAGTATCCAGAGTATTAGTAAAC
>CAYMMM010000033.1:0-7662 GCA_964391595.1 uncultured Candidatus Saccharibacteria bacterium
TACTTCTACCGTCGCAGCCGCAAGGCTCTGACAAGCGCACTTCGCAACAAGTAATTGCTCGATTTATCGAGTGATATGTGAAGCATTGCCTCACTAGCTGAGGTGTACCAAGAGGCCCTATGAGCGTAAGCTCGGGGCCTCTTTGGGTATATGAGGTATAATATCTCTTAATCTTATGAAACCAATTATTGATCAACTCACCAATTTGCTCGAAGAAGTACAGGCTGCCAAAAAGCAGCTGCATTTGCAATCCGAACAAAAAGTACTCGAAGAGCTCGAGGCACGCATGAACGCACCTGATTTCTGGTCTGACCAGGGGAAAGCCCAACGCGTAAGCCGCGAAGCTGCTCTGTTGCGCAAATTCATCGAGAGTTGGGACATCGTCGAGGAATCAATCAAGACAAATCTGGAGCTGGCTATGATCTCAGATGGTAGTGATGAGTCACTCGTGACAGCTTTTGCCGAGTCCACAGACAGTATTGCTGAATCAGTCCGAAATATGATGCTGACAGTGAAGCTCTCGGGCAAATACGATAAGTCGCCAGCGATAGTGCAGATCTCAGCAGGCGTCGGAGGTACCGATGCGCAGGATTGGGCAGAGATGCTCCTGACGATGTACACACGGGCAGCTGAGAAGCTCGATCTAGAAGCTACATTGGTCGATATGTCACGTGGTGAAGAAGCTGGAATTAAGTCGGCTACGCTTGAGATATCGGGGCCGTTTGCGTACGGGAAGCTCAAAAGCGAGAAGGGTGTGCACAGGCTCGTGCGTCTGAGTCCCTTTAATAGTGATAATTTGCGTCAGACGAGCTTTGCGCTGGTCGATGTAGTGCCAGAGATCCCGATGGAAGAAGCGCACATCGACGAAAAAGATCTTCGTATCGATGTTTTTCGTTCGGGTGGTCACGGCGGGCAAAGCGTCAATACCACCGACTCTGCGGTGCGTATCACGCACATTCCCAGCGGTATTGTCGTGAGCATTCAGAATGAGCGCTCGCAGCTAAAGAACAAAGCCAAGGCCATGAGTATCCTCGCAGCACGTCTGGCTGAGGTTGCGCGCGAGCAGCATCTCGAGTCGATTGCCGACGTGCGTGGCAAGGTGACATCGGCCGATTGGGGTCAGCAGATTCGCTCGTACGTTCTGCACCCATATCAGAAGGTCAAAGATCACCGCACGGACTACGAGACAAGTGATACCGACGGCGTGCTCAATGGTGAGATCGAACCGTTTATCGAAGCTTACCTGACGAAGCAGATAGGTAAATCAGAATAATCATACGGACTTAGACCCTGCGCAGCTTGGCACCGATGGCGTTGAGGCGCGTATCAATATGTTCGTATCCGCGGTCGATATGCTCGATCCGATCTAGCGTGGTCGTACCACGTGCGATCATGCCAGCTACGAGCATGGTGGCTCCAGCACGAATGTCGTAGCTGACGAGCTCCGTTCCAACCAGAGGTGTCGGGCCGGTTATCATGCCGGTGTGGGCATCGCGTATCGCAATCGAAGCGCCCATGCGCTGAAGCTCGAAGAGGTACTGAAGACGGCCTTCGTAGAGCGTCTCGAAGATCTCAGATGTGCCTTCACACTGGGTGAGCAGCACGGCGAGTGGGGTTTGGAGGTCGGAAGGGAAGTTTGGATACGGCTGTGTCCGTACTTTGATAGCACGGTACGCCCCACCAGGCAGAATGTGGATAGTTCGCGGATCGATGAGCGAGTACTGCACGCCAATCGCATCAAAGATCGTGAGTAAGGCGTCGTGTTCATTAATCATGAAGTCGTGCACGATGAGATCTCCGCGACTGGCCGCAGCAGCGATCGCCATGGTACCTGACTCCAGTTGGTCGGGCGGTACACGCCACTCTCCACCTTTGAGTGAGTCGACAGCGTGAATGATGAGATTGTGGGTGCCGATACCTTCTATATGGGCGCCTAAGCGTACGAGCATATGGCAGAAATCCACGACGTGTGGTTCGACCGCGACCATGCGGAGCTCAGTCGTATGATTGCCGAGACAGGCTGCCATGATGGCGTTCTCGGTGCCGGTGACCGTGAGCTCACCAAGGATAATGCGCCCACCTCGGCTCGAGCCACTGACTCGTGTACTGGCATTGTCGACCGAGACGGTATATCCGAGCTCTTGGAAGGCTTTGAGATGGCTGGCGATAGGGCGCGCACCGATGATGTCGCCGCCGGGCTGCGCTATGGTGATGTCGCCTGTACGTGCGGCGGCTGCTCCGAGAATAAGTACCGAAGCGCGCATTTTTGCAGTTAACTCCTCAGGGATATCTCCAGCGTGGATGTGTGTAGGATCGATCTGTACTTGGTGAGCACCGCGGGTGACCTTTGCTCCGAGACTATCGAGTATCTCGCACATTACATCCACATCACTCAGATCTGGGACATTGTGGAGTGTGACCGGTTCACTGCAGAGGAGGGTGGCTGCAAGCATCGGAAGGACAGCGTTTTTCGAGCCAGCTGTATGCCATTCGCCGTTGAGTGGAGTGGGGCCATTGATAACGAGTTGTGCCATGATGCTTATACTATAGCAAATTAACCCATTGGCCGAGTCGGCTGTGGTAAAATACTGGCAGTGATATTGCTCGATCGTGTAACAGTTATGTATCCAAACAAGACCGTCGCCTTGAGCGGCGTTAGTTTGCATATACAGCCAAAAGAATTCGTAACGGTAGTGGGTGCATCTGGTGCCGGTAAATCTACACTCATCCGTTTGCTTATAAAAGAAGAAGATCCGACGAGTGGAAAGATCATCGTTGGTTCGATCGACTATGACACGATTACGAAGAAAAACATTCCGCATTTGCGGCGCCGGATAGGGGTGGTCTTCCAAGACTTTAAGCTTCTGCCAAATCTGACAGTGTATGAGAATGTGGCCTTTGCACTTGAAGTCAGTGGTGTGCGAACGAGTGAGATTCGACGTGCGGTGCCAAAGATTTTACAGCTCGTGGGTCTAGCGGAAAAAGCCAACAATTATCCTGGTGAAATCTCTGGTGGTGAGAAGCAACGTGTGGCTATTGCTCGTGCACTTGTTCGCAACCCAAAGATTCTGATTGCTGACGAGCCGACCGGAAATCTCGATCCAAAGAACTCGTGGGATATTATTGAGCTGCTGTTGAAGATCAATAAATTTGGTACGACAGTCTTACTGACAACGCACAACAAGGAGATCGTGAATGCACTCAAGCGTCGCGTCGTGACGATTCAGCGCGGTCGAATTGTGAAAGACGAGAAGGTCGGGAGGTATATTCTCTAATGATTACCTTCTGGCGCATCATTAAGTCTGGCTTCAAGAATCTGTTTCGTAATGCGTGGCTTTCCATTGCTGCGACGGCGATTATGGTTATCACACTGGTAATCGTCTCGGTTTTCGCGTTTTCCGCCCTGTTTCTTAAGAACCAGCTCGAAGTGATTCGCGAAAAAATCGACCTAACAGTATTCTTGGTCGATAAGGCTCAGCCCGAAGACGTCACAAAGCTTCAGAATGACATACAGGGCCTTGAAAATGTGAAAGGTGTCCGCTATGTCTCAAAGGCTGATGCACTCGAGCGACTCAGGACGAGCAGCAAGGATGGTGAGCAGCTTGCCAGAACTGCAGAGGAGATAGGCAACCCACTGCCAGCTTCGATCGAAGTGAAGACCAAGTCACTCGATAATCTAGATGGGCTTGATGCCAAGATTCGCAGTCTCCCGCAGGCAAATCTCATAGCGCAGACTAGTCTGCAGGACAATAATGTGCGCAAACAGGTCGTCGAGAACATCAATAAGATCTCACAAGGTGTCAGTCGGATCGGATCGATCGTTTCTGTGGCGTTCTTGATCGTCTCACTCCTGATTATCTTCAATACGATACGCATGGCGATATTTACTCGTCGTGAAGAAATCGACATCATGAAACTGGTAGGTGCAACCAAATGGTTTATTCGCGGGCCATTCCTCGTCGAAGGCGCGGTTTATGGCGTGATTGGAGCAACCATAGCGATTGCGATTGCGATCCCATCATTGAATTTTGCAAAACCATTGTTTGTGAACTACTTCAGTACGACAGATGTGATCGACTTCGTCTCAGCGCGTTACGGATTAGTAGTTGGTGGCATGTATGGCTTAGGGATCTTGATCGGTGTGAGCTCAAGTTACTTAGCTATCTCCCGACATCTCAAGCTCTAGAAGCCTAAGTGGATTGAAACACTACGCTTTCTGGAGTAGACTAGAAGTAGCCACAGGATTGGCACAAACAAAGGAGGGATCCCTGAATACACAGTTTATAGAGAAGCACGTCAAGCGCGTGCTCGTTGCTATTTCAGCACTTATGCTTATAGGAAGCGCGCCAGTTGCGTATGCGACCAACTACGACGCACAGATTAATGCGTTGCAGTCTCAAATAAAAGACAACCAACAGGCTGCTAATCAAAAGAAAGCCGAAGCAGACACACTGCAAGGCAAGGTAAATCAGCTCAATGCGGAGATTGCTGCTGCTCAGGCCGCCTTAACGCTTACTCAGACCGAGCTCAAGAAGACCCAAGAAGATATTGATACCAAGACCGTTGAGCTAGGCAAACAAACTGATAACTTGCGTGAAAACTTGCGTGCGATGTATCGGGATCGTGATCTAACGCCGATCGAAGTGCTTGCCTCAAGCCAGAATCTCAGTGACTTCGTTGGCCGCCAGCAATATATGCAAGATATCAAAGCTAAGGTTGAAGCGAATATTGCCTCTATTAATGCGACCAAAGCCAAACTCGAGCAAGACAAAGCCGATCTCACCGCACAACAGGCCAATGAACAAGGTCAGCTTGCTCAAATCAGCGCCAAAAAGGCTGAGCAAGCACAACTTCTGGCTGAAACTAAAGGTCAGGAAGCCGCATATCAGAGCCGGGTAGCCAAGAATAAGCAGCAACTCGACGCTGTGTTTGCAGCTCGCGCAGCAGAAATCGCTCGCAATAACCAGGCCGGCGGAAGTTTTCGACCTGGTGGTCAGTGTGGTGGAGGCTATCCAAATATTTGGTGTCAGGCTGCGCAGGACAGCATGGTGGACGATTATGGCTACTACAACCGAGAATGCGTCAGTTACGCTGCCTGGAAGCGCGCCTCGCTGGGCCGCTGGGTGCCTCGATACTGGGGTAACGCCGGCGATTGGTACTACCGAGCAAGTGGTGGTACACCGAGCTATGGGGATGTGGTCGTCTGGCCGTATAGCAGCTCTTCGCCATGGGGACATGTCGCGATTGTCGAGTCCAATAATGGGTCTTCGATCACGGTAAGCGAATACAACTACTCGCCGCGAGGTGGGTACTCACAGCGTACAATTCCTTTCAGTCAGCTCGGAGGCGTTCGCTATCTGCACTAACCAATGAGGGGATGTACGGATCTCACATGATTCGCACAATTAAGACACGACACTCAAAAAGAAACGAAACATCATGAAACAAAAACGACATCATCCCTGGCTCAAGCATGTGATCGGTCTGACCGTACTGAGCATCGCTATGCTTGGTGGATTGTTGATGCTTGGTAATCGAGTGAGTGCTGATGAATACCAGCCGCTCATTGATGCATTGTCGAAGCAGATTCAAGAAAATCAGGCAGTCGTTAATCAGAAACAGGCCGAGGGAGACACGTTGCAGAACAAGCTCGAGGCCACGCGGGCCGATCTCGCAAGTGCTCGGGCGAATCTCGAAATGACTCGTTTGCAGATCAGTCAGAATAAAGCTCGTCAGTCCGAGGTGCAGTCCAAGCTGAAGAAGCAGGAAAACCTTCTGGGCGAGAATATTGCGGTGGTGTATCGACAGGGCGGGGTGACGCCACTGGAACTGGTCGCTGGTTCGCAGAGCCTGAGCCAGATTGTGGATAAGCAGCAATATTTTGCGAGCTTGCGACAGAAGATTGACGAGACACTCGATGATATTCGTGATTCCAAGAAACAACTTGATAATCTCGAAATCGAACTACGGATCAAAGAAAATTCCGAGAACTTACAGCAAACGGCTATAGCTGAGAAAGAAGCTGAACTTGCTGATCTGCTCAATCGCACGCGTGGTGAAGAGCAGAAGTATCGCGATATTGTAAAAGTGGATCAAGAGCGTCTCAATGTTTTGCGCGCTCAGCAAGCAGCAGCCATCGCAGCTCAGAGCGCCGGTCGTACCTACTCCATGACCTCAGAGTATCCGTGGGCGAATGTAGATCCATTCCCGAGTTGGGGCGTTGACCCGTGGGGATTTTATTATCGACAGTGTACGAGTTATGCGGCTTGGCGTCGTGCGAACCTTGGACGACCGCTACCAGCTTTTGGCTTCATGGGACCAGCAGATGCCAAAGAATGGCCGAAGTGGGGCCGTCAATTTAATCTCGCTGTCGATAATCGTCCAGAGGTTGGAGCTGTCGGTGTGTATGGTGGTGGAGAGTATGGTCACGTCATGATCGTTGAGGCCGTCTTGAATGATGGGCAACGTGTCTTGGTGTCTGAGTTCAATGCTAACTGGGACGGTCGGTACAGCCAGTCTCTGTGGCCTTCCAGTGCCCTCACATTCATTCATTAATACAGCCATAATCTTGAGCTGAGATAAAACTAAGCGCCTGCTAGACTTGGCATACACGGCTCGAGCCAGCTACAATGGTATTCATGGCTTCGACCAAAACCACTCCTAAACCCCAGGCTAGCGCAGCTTCAGCCAAACCCGAGATAGTATCTGCGAGCCAGAATTCTTTATTGAAACGTATCGGCTTTATCGCTCTCACCTTAGTCGTCGGTGGCTTGGTTGGATGGTTCGCGCGCTCGGCAGTTATATTGAATGGTGCAAATCTTGCATCGAACGATATCGCGAATGTTCGTGAGTTGCTCCAAAGTAGTTACGATGGGGACATCGACACCGCCAAGCAGGCAGAAGGTGCTATTCGTGGTCTAGTAGCGAGCCTGGGTGACCCCTACACTACCTATCTCGATACTGCTGAAGCGAAAGATTTATCCGACGACCTCAAAGGGGAGCTGAGTGGCGTTGGGATAGAGGTTGGTATCAAGAACAATCGTCTGACGGTTATCGCGCCGATAGACGGCACTCCGGCTGCAAAGGCTGGTATCCGAGCAGGGGATATTATCGCCCTAATCGATGGCAAAGATAGCTCAGAATTCACCTTAGATGAGGCGGTAAAGCGCATTCGCGGCGCCAAAGGGACTGAAGTGAAATTAACGATCATTCGGGGGAGTGAGAAGGCTCGGGAGATCGCCATTACAAGAGATACCATTATGGTATCGAGTGTCACATACGCGGTGAAGGACGGGAATGTCGGCTATATTAAGTTGCGACGCTTTGGTGACGATACTGAGCTGGCTTTCCGGAATGCAACGGCCGATCTCGCGTCTAAGGGTGTGAAGAGCGTGGTGCTGGACTTGCGTGATAATCCGGGTGGGTATCTCGACGGGGCAGTCAGTGTGTCATCGGAGTTCGTGTCGAAAGGAACCATCGTCGAAGAACGCAGTCGCCACTTCACCGAGTCGAAGACTTTGACCGCAAATGCCGGTGGCAATCTGACGAATGTAAAAGTAATCGTCCTCATTAACCAGGGCTCTGCCTCAGCGTCCGAAATTACTGCGGGTGCGCTTAAGGACAACGGCCGTGCTACGCTCGTGGGTGAGAAATCGTTTGGGA
>CAYMMM010000034.1:0-7040 GCA_964391595.1 uncultured Candidatus Saccharibacteria bacterium
AAACCAAGCGCAAAACAATGCCAAAGCTATCGAGACACACAGTAATAGTTGCAGTGCATGATCAGAAACAGATAGCAATGTCCTCGAATACCAATAGTAGAAGACATACAGACACGCAGCTAGCGCAAATGCAGCGACTAAGCTAACAATCAATCCTAGAATCGAAATCAACAGATACCACTTAGGAATCAAGGGGGTTTTGCTCAAAGTTTTTGACATATCATTGTTAAGCTTATCATTATTGCTGCGGTCTTTAAATTGCCGTGTTTTACCCTCATGAGAGTATTGACTTTTACCATATTTTATACTAATATAGTTCTATATTGCACTCGACTATCTGGAGATAACCATGGACGAGGATCCGCAAAGCACCATTCTGCGGCTCAGTCGTGAAAACACTGCACTCAGAGAAAAGATTGCCGGACTTCGGCAGTTTATCGAAGATGAGCACACCGCAAACTCTGCGCACCTAGATGCAATGAGGAATCACTATTCGAGTGAGCTCGAGAAAGAGAAATCGCTGCGAGAGTTCATGCTGCACAAAGAACGTGTCTTCACACACACATTGATTGCAATATTCATCACGCTCATGGCAATCATTCTCGCTCACTACAGACTACACGGTTTTGCAGCCTCGCAGTACAAAGCGGATACACAGCTGTATTTGAAAATGAGTCTCATGGCGCTAGTTGTGGCATCCCCTTGGCTGGCGCTATACAATCACTGGCGCAAGCGGCCATCACGTACGTAGGTACGCCGCGACCCTAGCACTTCGACGTATCGAAGTGCTGATTTTGTATTTACGACAATTGTTCACAACGTACAGAACAAGCATAACTAGCATCTACTCCTGATTTGCGCTAGGCTAATGGGTATGGAAAAAGCCTACGAGCCCTCAAAATACGAGCCACACATTCGCCAGCTTTGGGAAGATCATAAGTCGTACGATCTGGACAGTAACTCCCCTGCATCTAATGCGAAGCCATTCTCGATCATTATGCCCCCACCAAACGCCAATGGCTCACTACATGCTGGCCACCTCATGTATGTCGTGGAAGATATCATGACTCGCTATGCACGTATGCAGGGCAGCCCGACAATCTGGCAGCCTGGTACCGATCATGCCGGTATCGAGACTCAATTTGTGTACGAAAAACAGCTCGCCAAAGATGGAAAAACACGTCACGATCTCGGGCAAGAGAAGTTTTATGCAGAAGTCTGGGATTTCGTAGAACAGCACAAAGGCACCATGATCGAGCAGATGCAAGCCATGGGCTTCTCGGCAGATTGGAGCAAACTCAAATACACGCTCGACCAAGACATCGTCGACATCGTGCTCGACACCTTCAAGCAGCTTCACGAGGACGGGTTTATCTATCGCGGTAACCGTATCGTTAATTGGGATCCCGTAACTCAATCAGCTTACGCAGACATCGAACTCAAGCATGTCGAGCAAGAAGACCCGCTCTATACCTTGGACTATGGCACAATTCAGATCGCGACAGTGCGTCCTGAGACAATCTTTGGCGATGTAGCAATCGCCGTAAATCCGAATGACGCACGATACACTCACCTCATCGGAACAGATGCGGTTATTCCGCTTATCGAGCGACCTATCCCCATCATTGCTGACGAGCACGTACAGCCAGACTTCGGTACTGGAGCGCTCAAGATCACCCCAGGCCACGACAAAAATGACTATGAAGTCGGCTTGAGGCACAATCTCCCCCAGCTCACCGTCATCGACTTTGAGGGCAAGATGGTCAACGTCCCCGAAGAATATGCAGGCTTACCAGTCAAAGAAGCTCGAGAGAAAGTAGTAGCAGCCCTAGAATCAGCTGGCAAGCTCGTTGCCACAACCCCCTACACGCACTCTGTCGCCCTTCAAGATCGCTCCGGTGCACAAATAGAGCCGCTCATCACTGAGCAGTGGTTCATGCGTGTAGCCGAGCTCAATAAACCCGTCATCGACGCAATCGAAAAAGAGCATGTGAAACTCTACCCGAAGCGTTTCAAGAAAATCGCCCTCGAATGGCTTAAGAATGAACATGACTGGTGTATATCGCGCCAGATCTGGTGGGGCATTCGCATACCAGTGTATTACAAAACCAGCCATGATGCAGACAAGAAGCCATACATCATCGCCAAATCAGAAGACGAAGCTATTGCCTACTACGGCGCAGGAAACTTTCGTGCCGGAACCGACACCTTTGACACCTGGTTTTCATCGGGTCAGTGGCCCTATGCTACTCTTATGACGAGCCTTGGTGAGAAATGGTCGGACTTCTACCCTACTACAACCATGGCTACCGCCCGCGACATCCTGCACAAGTGGGTCACGCGCATGATCATGTTTTCTCTGTATAAAACAGGCAAAGTCCCCTTCGAGAATGTATACCTGTGGGGCATGGTTACTGACGAAAAGGGTCAGAAACTTTCGAAGTCCAAAGGTAACTACGGCGACCCCATGGAGATCACCGCGCAGTACGGCACTGACGCCCTCCGCCTTGCGCTCTCGATCGGCATCACCCCTGGTAATGACGGTAAGCTCTCTGAAGAAAAGATCAAAGGCTACCGCAACTTCTGCAACAAGCTTTGGAACGTCGCTAGATTTATCAGTGGACGCCTCGAAGACAGCCACGCTGAACAAATTCGTAGCTTAACTCTAGAGGAATCATCACTCCTCTCCCCTGCCGATCATTGGATTGTCGAAAAGTCTAACGTAGCCATCAAGCAGGTCACCACCCATCTCAATAACTACCGCTTTTCTGAGGCCGGTGAAACGATCTATCACCTTCTCTGGCATGATTTCGCGGACTGCTATATAGAATACGCCAAGCAGTCCCTCAATCCTGAGGTACTTGCCTACGTTCTCGAAGTAATCTTACGATTACTACATCCGTTCGCCCCCTTCGTGACAGAGGCTATCTGGCAGGAACTCACCTGGACAGATGGGCAGCTGATCACCGAACGTTGGCCTACCATTAGTATACGAACACAAACCGAACTTGGCAAGCAGTTTGATCTACAAATCGTGGAAATTCTAGCCGCAAAACAAAGTGAATCGGATAAAGTTCAGCGTGCGAAACTTGCAAAAGAACTTGCAGATAAGAAGCGTCATATCGAGCTCATCGAAAGAAAGCTCTCTAATGAAAACTTCGTCGCACATGCACCTGCCGACGTCATCGAACAGGAGCGTGCTAGACTAGAAGAAGCACGCCATGCCCACGACACCATCAACCAAGCAATCCAAGATCTCAACACCTAAGCCGATTATCTGGCTAGGTGTCGGAGTGCTGGCCTGGCTACTGCTGAGCGTTGCCGCCTCATACATCATTCGCGCGAATAGGGGAGTTATCTCGAGCGAAATAGCTCGCATCAAATCCCTTCCACAATCAGAGCAACAGGCAGCCCTACAGAAACTCGTTATCGCCACAGGCAATGACCAAGAAGCATCTAGGGCGCTTGCTAACTACTACATCTCGAGAGGGGATTACGCACTCGGTGCTAGTGCTTACCTTGCGGCACAGCCAGAGCTGCGCTTGGAAGCAGCACAAGCATACGCGAAGGCTTACGACTTTCAAAAAGTCTCTGATCTACGACGCATTGATACCAAGTCGACGAAGGGGGATGAGTGGCAGGTACTGCAGCAGACTGCAACATTAAACCTCAACCCAACCGATCTAGGAATATGTGAGAATATTGGCCAACAGTCGGCTTTTGACGCTCTTCGGAATGCGTGTGATGTACTCAAGAACTCACAATCTAGCAAAGAAGATGTATATGCACTGGTCGATAACGGGTTTCCACTTGTTGCAGCAAACCGGCTTGAGTCACAGAAGGCAAAGTCGAGCACCGACTACCTTCTCATCGCACAAATATATGCTCGAAAAGGAGAGACTGACCGTGCCTTGAGCACACTTGAAGCTGGTTTTCAGGCAGTCCCTTATGACAAACTATTTCTCACCGAGAGTAAGCTGATACTCGAGCAACTAGGGGGCGGGGACTCAATCGCACGACTGAAAGAAAAGGTCCGGATGAACCTCAGCCTGTTGCCGAGTCAATAAGTGTAAGCATAACCTTCACGTGAAATTAAAACACATTATGTTTTTCTGTCAAGTTTTGCTTTAGTTTCGTTCTTATGCTTATTAATACTTACCGAACATAGCATTTTCTGGTAAAGTGCCGTATAATTTCCATCTGTAGCTCAGATAGTTCGCACCAGACGTACGTCACATAGCTACGGAGAGGTACCCAAGAGGCTGAAGGGGCTGGTTTGCTAAACCGGTAGGGCGGAGCAATCTGCCGCGAGGGTTCGAATCCCTCCCTCTCCGCCATTTATTTATGAAACACGTCGCCGATACACTCAGGTCTTCTAAGAAACTTATCTTTACAGCCCAGTCTGCTAAGAATTTTCACCAACGAATGCTTATCTGTAGATATGTATTCGAAAAAGGACATGTGCTGCTCAACCCCTTCAACATGTTCGGCTATTATCTCTATGAGCTTGTGCCGCGAAATGCCGTACGCGAGGGGAACAATAATGTCTTATCTAGATGTGATGAGCTCTGGGTATTTGGAGACCTCAGCGATGGCGTCTTAAGCGAAATACGGTATGCAGATGAACTCAAGATGCCGATTCGATATTTCTCTATCGCAAATTTGCCAGATCAGATATCAGAAGTAACTTTTGCCGACCTACCCAAAGAGTAAGGCAGCGAATATATTCATTGACATTATCGATTTTTTGTATATAATAACTATCTGATCTACCCGCACCTACTGCCCTTACGAACAGGAGTCCACATGGATAACATCCGTGTACAGCCAAGCATTATCCCGACCGACGACGGCCCCGGTTTCGCGGTCGGAGCCATCAGCCTCGATATAGATCCTTTCAGTATGGCGCGTCTCGCCATCGACACAGCGCTCGATCTCCTCGCGATCTGCAAGGAGATCGCACCGCAAATCAGTGAAGCCTGGCCACGTGTCGCCTGCACAAGGTTCGACACGCTATACGCCGGTTCGCACTACCATTTCGAGCCACTGCAATACGCATATCACAAGGCGATCCTTCTCTACAGTCTCGTCGCTACCGATGTCGCACTAGGCGAGCGACGTCTCTTGATGCTCGTAAACGAGATGTATCAATCTGGCTTCAGCGAGCCCGATGTCAACCGTCGCTTGATCACAGACGCACTCAGCGCCATTCAGAAGATCCATATGGACATCCTGCGCCGACAGCGCGATACTCAAGGTGAAAACTGGAGACGTGCATTTCCCGACCCGCATTGGGACGACATGAACGAGCGCTTCTTGGCCTGGCCGAAATGGCAGCGCGACGATCTCATCGCGAAGATTCGACAGAATCACAACTTCGGTCACCCCGATGACGAAAGCCATGTGCTAGTGAGAGAACAAGCTTCGATCGACCTCGGTCGGCTTGCTGCACACTGGCCCGAAGAGGCTGCTGCGCTTGCAGAAGAGCTCGGACTCGCGCTTCCGGCGTAAGCCCGCACAATCAGCCCCTGACCTTCAATACCACGAAGGTCAGGGGCTTCGTCATTCTTGCTACAATAGAAGCATGTCATCTCCAAGCGATCGCACAGAACCACATAGGCAAGCAGGGGAACCAGCATCAGAGCCAAGCGCCCATCAGCAGCATCTAGCAAGCGAGCTGAGAACAATTGTGGCCGAACAAGCAGAATCACCAGAAGATGCGACAAGAATTGCCGCCAACAAAGAAGTCTTACGCAATGAAAGCACCCATAATGAACCTCTTGTCTCTTGGTATGATCAGGCTCTCAAGCGGTTCCCCGAGCTTCGTGCTGTGGTCGTACAACCTATAGAACAAGGAAAGTTTGGTGGTACCTCACGATCGCGTTTTGCAGAACAGAATGACACAGGCCGTGAGGTCCTGCAGATCGATAATCGAGAAGGTGCAGACGAAGCACTCTTACGCGAGATGCAATCGTACCCTGGTTCAGTGGCACGTGTCGCTGCGCTACTCAATATGGACCCCAGCGAAATCACACCAAAGAAGGTGCAATGCTTTGTCATGCTCCACGAGCTCGGGCACACACTCGACCTGACGCGCAATGCCAAGACTCCTGAGGAATTCGACAAACTTCGTGAGGATCGACGAGCCCAGATGGCTACGCTACCCGTACCGGGCGTCTCGGCGTCTCGTTTACGTAGGCCAGGCGTACAGGAACAAATTCTGCAACAAGACCCCAACATCTTAAGTCGCAACAGTGTAGCGACCTATGAAGAACTCGTCGCCTTGCAAGAACGTGCCTATCGAGATCTGCCAAAAGAATCGTACGCCGACCAGTTTGCCGCCGCTGTTATGAACGGCACGGACTTCACCCGATAGGGGAGCTATGATACAGTAGAAGTATGAGCGAACATAAGCCGTATACACTTACTGAACTCAGCGACTTCATTGATGAGCAGCACGAACACCTCAAGGAATTATTCCCAGATGCATATGCAGATTTCGAAAAACTGGCTTTTACAGGGATTGCAAAGTTGAATGAAGAGACAGGCGAACTGGCTGAAGCCGTCTTGAAGCATTTTAACCGCCAGCGCAAGACAAAAACTCTCGAGGAAGATCCGATTCCAAAAGAAATAGCCGATGTCATTATCGTTTCACTTCTGTTGGCTAGACAATTTGATATTGATATCACGCAGATGATGCAGGATAAAATCGCGTACTTACAGAAAAGGAGGGAGAGTGAGTAAGCCGCCCATTCCAGAGGGCACGCCATTCCAGCGCGCTGTATGGACACAGATTGCAAGAGTACCGAAGGGGAGTGTGATCACGTACAAAGAGCTTGCCGAGCAAGTAGGGAGGCCACTGGCATATCGAGCCGTTGCGTCCGCCTGTGGTGCAAATCCCACGCCGGGTCCGATACCATGCCATCGCGTGATCGCGTCCGACGGAAGTATCGGCGGCTACAGTGGGCCTGGGGGAGTTGCCACAAAACGTAAACTACTCGAAGCAGAAGGGGTGAAAATCCTCAAAAATCCTGTATAAT
>CAYMMM010000035.1:0-6848 GCA_964391595.1 uncultured Candidatus Saccharibacteria bacterium
TCATGCTATAAATACTGTGTCGTTCAGATATAGGATCTGAGCCTGTTCTTCTTTGGGAGACTCGTGTCACACCAAGCAAATCACATCGACCACGCGATCGAGCGAGCGCAGCAGCGACTGGAGGACTTCTTCGCAACGCCTCCAGGCAGCAAAGACGGATGTCGTAATCCAGGAGGATTGCGAGAAATAACGGTCAACTTGATCCACCACCTCAGAGGATGGGGTACAGCAACACCCCTCACTCCTTTCGACGGCGGAGCATTCTTGCTGGACTGCGTCGATCTCGCGGACCGATGCAGTCAGCCGCAAGCAAGCGCACTCCTGGACATCACTCGGCTCTTATTCACAGCAAGAGAAGAGTTGCTTCGAGAAGCAGTACGAGGCATGCAGAAGCCTGAGCAGATCGACCGGCATCTCGGCGAAGACTGGCAGGATATGACTGTGGCATTACTCCTGGCATTCCAGACCCAGGAACTCGTTGCCGCTTCCGCGTAGGCCAAAGCAATGGGCCCGAGAATTTATCTCGGGCTTTTCATTTACATATATACATAATCATGATATAAATACTGGGTCGCCCGGGTAGATCACCTGGGCATGTTCTTTACCCCGGAGGGGACATGAAATTCGATAAAGCATACATCGATCGCGCAATCGTGGTGACCCAATACGATCTACGTGGCTTCGTGCATCCGCTCGGCTATAGGTGCCCAGGTGTTAGCCCAAAGAACCTCAGTGCACTCACCTGGAATCTCGCGGCATTTGCCGCAAATCCAAGTGATGACGCACCCGAAGAATACCACGAGGGCTGGGTACAACTCGATTGCACATATGAGGAATACCTCGATATGTGCCAGCAATTTGCAAATGCGTGTGACAGTATGCAAAGGGAGGCTATCCAGCTGATCCTCAAGGGGATTTTTGAGCGTTACCTGGAAATCAAAGAGCTCGTCGCCACCGGTAGCGAGTGGAATCAGGCGCACTTCGATGGGTATCTAGGTGAGCTAGCGACCACGTCCCATTGGGGGAAATGGATGCTTGCGCTAGAAAATGCTTTCATGGGGCCTTCCCTAAGTGAGATGCGCCGCGCCTTATACATGCTCAGCGAACTCGAGGTTAGGATCATGTTTGAATCCGCCGCCACGCCAAGTGCTAGGCGAGCAGCCATGATCGACGTGCTCGCCCGCCATGACATCGAAGACGTCCAAGGACACTTGCACGCGCACGGCATCAATGATCACGTAAGCCTTGCGTGATACTCATCCCTGAGGAAAACCATCCTCAGGGATTTCATTTGCGCGCAAGACGCAACATCCGCTACGCTGGATACCAATGATACTCCTTCAAATTCTCTTAGCCATTGCCTGGATGGTCCTACTCACACTCGCTACCTGGAGCCTCATCCGCAGGCGCATTCACTTCCTGAGCCGCACTGAAAAAGCCGCAAGCACCCTCGTACTTGGAGTGGCACTTTCGAGCTGGGCTAGCTTTGTACTTTGGTATACATTGGGTCAAGGATTCGGAACTATCTGCCTAGCACTGCTAGCACTCACCCTCATTGCACTTGATTGGCGCTGGTACAGAAATCACATGCGGCACTTCTCGTTCAAAAAAGCACTACGAGAGCTGCTCACACAACACCGGTATCCATCAGTTAGCCTCATCATCACCGTGATCTTCTTCGCAGTACTCACGCAACGCACCATGCTGCCAATACGTGATGGAGTATGGTACTCGAGTGGACCAAGTTGGGGCGACATGATGCTCCACCTCACCCTAGCGAGTCATTTTGTCGAAGCGGGAGTGCGCGACCTCACCCTACCTATCTTTCCGGCAAGCAAACTTACATATCCTTTCCTCATCGATCTGCATGCGGCTCAGCTCTACACCATCACGAAAAGTTGGCAAATCAGTTTTGGCCTACCGACGCTATCCCTCCTGACAGCGTTCGCAGTCTTACTCTATCGTCTGGCATGGCGTCTCAGTCACTCGAGACTAGCGAGTACACTCTGGCCTATGCTCGGCCTTGGTTCTGGATCAGCGGCCGGTATTATCTCGTACCTCCAAGACTATGGTGCTCACCTTGCATCTTTTGCAGACTATGCAAATCTCGGGGCAGCCCGCCCTGAGACGCAGCAGGTCTTCGCAAATATCACGACTGCGCAGCTGTTACCACAACGCTCTTACCTGATAGGCATTTGCGTATCGCTTGTCATCCTGCACCTACTTACAGCGATATACCGAGACACCACGACGCAGATTGATGAGATTCTTGAGAGACATAGCGCCTATTTCGTCGCCACGCTCATCGGCCTTTTGCCACTCATCCATGCGCATTCTTTTCTCGTTATGAGTGTACTCATGCTCGGTTTCGTGTACATCCGCTGGCAAGAAACTAATCGCCCTCCAGAGGTCTGGCTTAGAGCTGCGTTCGTCGCCATCATGATCGCTGCACCACAGATCATCTGGCAGACACAATCCACCGTATCGTCCAACTTCACGTCATGGAGATTTGGCTGGCTCACCGCGCCGACAAGTAACGTTCTCATATTCTGGCTCATCAACCTCGGGTTACTCCTACCGGCTATTATCGCAGCTGGTATATGTCTCTGGCGACACGGTAGCAAAAAAAGCTGGCAGCACTTCATATATCTTATAGGCCTTGTGCTCTTCCTAGCATGCAATCTGTACATATTCCAGCCAAACCCATGGGACAACATGAAGTTACTCAGTTACGGATACATCTTTCTGACGCTCCCTGTAGCGATTATAGCCGCAAAGATAAGCAAGCAGAGTCTTGAAAAAACTACAATTGTCTTGATTGCTATGATCATCATTCTCACGCCAGGTTCCCTCTCACTGATACGGCAGATCAAAGTGTCAGATGAACTCCTCACACGAGAAGATGTGTCGACTGCCGCCTATATCCGCGCGAACACACCACCGAGCAGTCGGTTTCTGACCACGCCTCACCACAATAATCCAGTAGCGACACTCGCTGGCAGATCGGTGGTGATGGGCTACACGGGCTGGCTCTGGACGTACGGAATAGATTTTGCAAAAACCCAACGCCTCGAAAGCGCAGCTTGGTCAGGTAGCCCAGAAGCCAAGCAGGCTATCGAAGATTTGCATGTCGACTACATCGCTGTTTCGCGCGCCGACATACGAGAGTACGACATAAACGAAAGCTTTCTCGATAATACATACCCACTTACCTATAGTGACAATGGCTGGAAGATCTACCGGGTCAATCAGAAATAGCACTGCTCACGCTTGAGTTTATCGGGATAACACGTAAAATGAGTACGTTCGTAGGTACCTATTCACCCCACATCCTTCAAGGAGGTGATGATATGCAGTGGCGACTGATACATGAGACCCCGTCTCATAAAAGCTTGGATGGGATTCGCTTCACGTATCAAGAAGTTCTCATCAAAGATTGGTTCGTGGTCCAGTTCACGAAGCTCTCTGGATTGGGTCTCACGCTCCTCGGCTTGCTCGTCATGATTGCAAGCTGGGATGCGTATGGCCCAGGGCTTAGAATTGTGCTTATGGGTGCCATCACCGTAGTCCTAGGGCGTGCGTGGTGGTATTCGCGTCGGCAGTATTTCAAACATAAGCAAAAGAAAGAGAGATCATGAGCACTACATCACAGACCCGTTACAAGCTTGCCGTCCTCGTATCTGGATCAGGTACGATCTTGCAGGCAATGATCGAGCACGGTGTCGAGATCTGCTTAGTGCTCGCAGACCGGCCATGTCGTGGAATCGAGATTGCGCAAGAGGCAGGAATCGATGCTCTCGTCATCAATCGCAAGGACTTCGGCTGGAGCGCAAAGGATCCATGGGACGCTCAAACCCACTTCAATCGTGATGACTTTTCAAAGGCAGTGGCTACAGCGCTCGACGAGCATCTCGTCACCCTCGTAGCATTGTCCGGATTCATGACCATCTTGTCACGACCATTCTTCGAGCTCTATGCTGGGCGTGTCATCAACACACACCCAGCACTGCTGCCATCTTTCCCTGGAGCGCATGGAGTACGTGATGCACTGGAGTTCGGCGTCAAGGTCACAGGCTGCACCCTGCACCTGGCTACCGAGACGGTGGATTATGGACCGATTCTGGAGCAGCGAGCGATTGAGATTCCTGATCAGGGATCGATGACATTCGCCGATTGGGAGGATGTGGTTCAGGAGCTCATTAAGACTCAAGAACGCAAACTCTATCCGAGTGTGCTCAAGGAGATATTGAACGGCAGTCGAGACCTGCCTGAACTCACCGACCGGTATCGGTAATAATAAACAGCCCCACGGGTCTCCGTGGGGCATTTCTTATACAAGCAAGGCCTGCACAAGATCAACGACTTGCTGGGTCTTAGCCGCAAAGTCATCACAGGCAGAGATTCGTACCTGATGCGGATGCTCTTCGTAGGCACACCAGATCTGCTCATCGACCTGAATTGCTTCTTCGGGCGTCTCGTAACGCGCTTCGTTCGTTTCCGATCCGAATTGTTCTGGATGGAGCTTGGCGAGCGTATCGAGGTGAATCACGAGGTAGCCAGCGTTGTCGAAAACGCCTCGATCGTGCCCGATCAATTTCTGACCACCAGCTTGCGCACGACTACGTGCCAGGCGCTCAAGCCCTTGCTGAGTGTGAAAGATGCCATGCTGGAGCGTTTGCATCCACATGTCATTCTTGAGCCCAACCAATTCACGCTTTGGCCAGAGGTGCGTCAGGAGTACTGTCGCGACTTCCGGCACCACGATGATCTGGTCACCAAGTACTCGTTCGAGCTCACGCAAGATCGTGCTTTTGCCTGATTGAGGGCCACCTTTAAGGACGAAAGACTTGATCTCCAAACGTGTGGCTGTCATGCATCCTCCTCGGGCTTCGGTAGGCCATGTACTGCGAGATTCTTGTTCTTGTAGCGCTTGTCGTCGGTGACATCGACCGCTGGGCCGAAGGCAGCCGGCAATGTGATAGCTCGTGCCCGTATTATCAAACTCTGCGTGAGAGCACGGATTTCATCGGAAGTAAGACCTTCTGTCGAAGCAGTCAGCTCGGTCTCAACGACCACGAGCCCGTCATGTCTGCCGAGGTATTCATCAAGCTCCCACTTCAGAGAAGAAAACCATATTGGGTAGCGTCGCTTCTGTACAGTCCAGCTGGTCTTGTCACGCAGACCAAGATACACCCACTCTGGAATCTGTTGTTCCCATTCACTGCGAGCAATCGTTCCGTCCGGCTTGAATGTCAGCGTGTAACCCTCTCCATCAGATCGAACCCGCTGCTCTATCGGCTCGATCTGGGTATATGCCTGGTCAAGCTCGAGATATGGAACAATCGGCGCCCAAACCCAATGCGGCATTCCGTTCAACAGTCGCCACTTACGCTCAACTTCAATCTGGTCAGTCAATTTTCCTCCTGATATATCAAGGTGCGTCCAAGCTCACTATAGACGCTCTATATCAGTCGGATATACCAATTCTTTTTGACAGATGTACTTCTACAATTATTTCTTCGCAACAGCAACGGCATAAATAGGACCCGATCCGGCGCGCTTGAGTGACTTAGCGCACTCCGTAATCGTAGCTCCGGTAGTAATAACATCGTCGATCAGGAGTATTCGCTGGCCAGATATCACATCGTAATTCTTTGGAGCGAAGTTATGTTTAACCTGTCTCCAGCGCGCCTGTTTGCCAGCTCCTACCTGCGGTATATGGCGCGTGCGCTCCAGCACCTCGACATAGGGCTTGCGGGTCAGGCGAGAGAGTTCGCGAGCAATCAGCTGTGGTGCCACATAACCACGCTGACGCTTGCGCTGCGGTGTATCTGGCACGAAGCTGATCACATCATAGAAAGACAGGGGAGTGTGCTTGATGACTGCCGCAATAGATCGCGCAATGTCCTCGCGCCCTTCATACTTGAGTCCATACACTACTGTCTCAGCACTCGTATCAAGTCGCCATAGCATCGTGCAGCGCCTGATTGGGGTACGCCACTGACAGCGAGCACAGATCCGCTCATCAGTCGTAACTGCATTACACAAATAGCACGTACTTGAGCGCCGCGTAAGGCTATGTGACTGGCAATCGGTACACACACCTGCCCCCTCATCGTTGCACAAAATACAACGGTCTGGAGCAATTAATCTGGAAAACAGCTTCAACATCTTGATTATTCTCTAAAAACCTGGCTATAATACGTGCTAAGGCAGGTAAGAGTAAAGGATAAGGAGTTTTGCATATGGCACGACGGAACAACCCAGATGAAGAAATCTTGCAAGACGAATTTCTCGACGACGCCGCCAATTCTACTGATGAGTGGATGGGGGATCAGGAACTTGAGGAGTTCGAAGGGCAATTAGCAGTAGATGTATACCAGACGAAAGATTCGGTAGTCGTGAAGGCTCCAATCGCTGGCGTACGTCCAGAAGACATTGATATCGCAATTAGCGAAGATGTGATGACCATCCGTGGTGATCGAAAGGAAGAGACGGTCGTAGAGAAGGAGCATTATTATGTCCAGGAATGTTTCTGGGGCAGCTTCTCGCGCTCAATCATTCTTCCTACCTCGACAATCGCCGAGAAGGCACAGGCTACTCTCAAGGACGGCGTACTCACCGTAGTCGTACCGAAGGTCGTTCAGGAAGACAAGATCAAGAAGATCAAAGTGAAGCCAGTCGGGAGCTAGTTCTCGTCTCAATCATCAAAAGAGCCGCTTAACGCGGCTCTTTTGATATATAGTTTTTTTTGGCTGAAATCAGGACTACTTGAACTGACCCAGTACGAAGTTCACGATGCCGTAGGCAAGCAAAGCCACTACGAGACCAATAGAGGCGTAGAGGAT
>CAYMMM010000036.1:0-6844 GCA_964391595.1 uncultured Candidatus Saccharibacteria bacterium
AAGTCTTGCTGTTGCATGATCTAGACCTCCTCTTCCTTTCCATCAATTGGTTCTAACTCCGCAAGGGCTTCGAAATCGTCAATCGCACCGCTTGCTTCCAGATCGACAATGCCGTCGTCGACAGCTGTGCCGGTCAAGAGTGTGTCATCGCCGAGCTCATTTGACTCTTCAACAGCTGCTCGATCAAGTGCTTCATCGGCATCCAAAATGGTGTGATCGCGTTCGAGCTCTACGCTCATGCCGAGGGCCTGTAGTTCTTTTACGAGCACGTTGAAGCTTTCTGGGACACGTGGACCCTTAATCTCTTCAGACTTGATGATTGACTCGTACGCCTTTGAGCGGCCGACGACATCGTCAGACTTAATGGTGAGGATTTCCTGCAAGCTGTGCGAAGCGCCGTAAGCCTCGAGCGCCCATACTTCCATCTCACCGAAGCGCTGCCCACCCATCATTGCCTTACCACCAAGTGGCTGCTGAGTAACCATAGCGTATGGTCCAGTTGAGCGAGCGTGAATCTTGTCATCAACCATGTGATGCAGCTTCAGCATGTACTTGTAGCCGATCGTGGTCTTCTGATCGAATGGTTCGCCGGTGAAACCGTGGTAGAGCTGAGCCTTTCCATCTTCTGGGAGTCCAGCCTTCTTGAGCTCTTGCTTGATCTGGTCAATAGTTACACCGTCGAGTACCGGGCTGGCTACCTTATAGCCAAGCGCCTGAGCAGCCCAACCAAGGTGAGTTTCGAGGAGCTGACCGACATTCATACGAGCACCAATACCGAGTGGGTTCAGGACGATGTCGACTGGAGTACCATCTTCGAGGTATGGCATATCTTCGACAGGCATAATCTTGGAGATCACACCCTTGTTACCGTGACGTCCAGCCATCTTGTCACCAACCTGGATCTTACGGAGCTGTGCTACCGCAACATAGATTTGCTGCATGACACCTGAAGGTAGTTCATCGCCATTTTCTGCAGAAAGAATCTTTACACCGACGACCTTACCCTGACTGCCGTTTGGCATGCGCAAGCTCGTATCTTTTACTTCGCGAGCCTTTTCACCAAAGATCGCACGCAAGAGACGCTCTTCTGAGCTGAGTTCGGTCTCACCCTTCGGGCTAATCTTACCGACGAGAATGTCACCAGCAGAAACTTCTGCACCGATGCGGATGATGCCGCCTTCATCGAGATCCTTGAGTGCTTCATCACCAACGTTTGGAATGTCACGAGTAACAACTTCTGGACCAAGCTTGGTGTCGCGTACGTCCATCTGATGTGTCTCGATATGGATTGAGCTGTAGCGATCATCCTGTACCAGGCGCTCCGAGAGAATGATGGCGTCTTCGAAGTTGTGACCATCGAAGGCCATGAAAGCAACAAGGACATTTTGCCCGAGCGCTAACTCGCCATCCTTAGTGGACATACCATCTGCCAACACATCACCCTTTTTGATTTTTTCGCCACCAGAGACGAGAGTACGCTGAGTCATTGCCGCACCCTGGTTTGAGCGGATGAAAGTCTGTGGTTCGTAGACTTTTTCGCCACCCTTCTTATACTTAACGACGATCTCCTGGGCACTTGCGCGTACCACCTCACCCTCATCTTCTGCGAGGATTACCTGACCTGAGTCAGCGGCAACTTTAGCTTCGACACCAGTACCGACGATCGGAGCTTGTGGCTTCACCAAGGCAACTGCTTGCTTTTGCATGTTTGCGCCCATCAAAGCACGACGTGCGTCATTGTGTTCCATGAACGGGATCAGTGCAGCAGACACGCCAATGGTTTGGATTGAAGCAATGTCCATGTACTGCACTTCGTCGGCATTCATTTCGGCTGCTTCACCACCAACACCTCGAGCCGACACGACTGACTCTACGAAATAGCCTTTTTCGTCGATCCGAATGTTCGCAGGGGCAATGACCGCGCGCTCTTCATCAAAGGCGTCAAGCAATACGACTTCTTTGGTAACACGAGCCTTAACTGGTACATCAGTTACCCCGGCTTTTGCTAGTGCCTTGGATTGTGCTGCGGTGATAGTGTCACCAGGCTTTACGATCACGCTACCCTTAGCGTCCTTGATTTGCTTGCGTGCAATCTCGCCGACAGCTTTATCTGGCGTAGGCGCATTTACTACTTTGAGATATGGCGTCTCCATGAAACCATATTCATTAACCTTGGCATAACTTGCCATCGTTGATACGAGACCGATATTCGGTCCTTCTGGAGTTTCGATTGGACAGATTCGCCCATAGTGCGTACGGTGTACGTCACGAACCTCGAAGCCAGCACGTTCACGATTCAAGCCACCAGGGCCCATCGCATTAAGACGACGCTTGTGTACAATCTCGTCGAGTGGGTTGGTCTGCTGCAAGAACTGTGAAAGCTGGTGTGAAGCGAAGAACTCCTTCACGCTCGCAACGATCGGGCGGGCATTTACCATGAGAGCTGGTGTAACACTCGTTGGATCAGCGACCGACATACGCTCCTTGATGATGCGTTCCATACGAGCGATACCAACGCGGAAGCGCTGTTGGATCAATTCACCGACCATCTTCAAGCGACGATTGCCGAGGTGATCGATGTCCTCACTTGGACGCTTATCATTGGTCATCATGATGGCTTCTTTGACGATAGCTACGAAGTCCTCGACACGAAGCGTGCGATTTGGTCGTGTGTTCTTGATATCCAGACCAAGGCGCTTATTGAGCTTGTAGCGTCCAACCTTCGAGAGATCATAGCGCTTGAAGTCGAAAAACATTGAGTCAATAAGTGACTTTGAGTTTTCTACAGTAGCGAGATCACCTGGGCGAATACGCTTGTACACTTCCATGAGCGCTTCTGCAGTTGAGCTGGAAGCGTCCTTAGCGATCGTTTCAGAGATAAAGCGGACTTCCCCATTGTCTACATCGGCGAAGAGCTCGAGGAGATCACTGTCACTCGAGTAGCCAAAGGCACGTAAGAGAGTAGTAACAGGTAGTTTACGCTTACGGTCGATCTTGACGCTCATCACACCATTTGCCGCTGTTTCGATCTCGAGCCATGCGCCACGAGAAGGAATGATCTTTGCCCCGAAGTAACCGGTCAATGGATCGCTCGTGAAGAATACACCCGCGCTACGTACTAGCTGCGAAACAACCACACGTTCGACACCATTAATGATAAAGGTGCCGCGCTTGGTCATGATAGGATAATCACCCAAGAATATCTCCTGAGTCTTTACTTCGCCGGTTTCCTTAATAAGGAGTTCTAGATTTACTCGAAGACTTGATTCATATGTCGCGTTTTTTTCTTTTGCTTCTACTTCGGTAATCTTTGGCTCTTCGAAGAAATAGTCCTTAAATGAAAGTGCATAGAGTTTGCCAGTAAAGTCCTCGATAGGGCTAATTTCCTCGAACAATTCTGCTAATCCCTCGCGGACAAACCAGTTATAGCTCGTGTGCTGAATCTCTACGAGATTTGGTATTGGTAGCAGATCAGAGTGAGGGGAAAGATAGGTACGTTGATTCTTTTGCGACATATGGGCTCTCCTTAGGTTGATTATGTCTCGCTGGCTGTTGGCTACCCTGGTGGCACGGAGCCCTTGCAGAGTGTGACGTGTACCCCCTCTCGATTCTAAGAGAGTGAGAAAGAGTACATGTCTGCAATTACTTCATGAAGTGAGTAAAACAAGCTGTGAGATGAGATGGCGACGAGGGGTATCTAAACGCAAAAAAACGCGTCCACGCGAAATAAGCAGTTTCCGGGGTTAGCGTATATGTTTAAGCATCCTCTTACACCTTATTTTGAGGTAATGAGGGGTCAATGTCAAGCATATTTTGCGGAAATTTTACCGAAGAGTTTGAGGAAGAGAATGCCAAGCAAGCCGAGGCTTATACCAATAATGCCTATGACGCTCAAAGGAGTAAAGATATCTGCAAGCAAACCAGCAATAAAGACCGGTACAAGTGCCGCGATATTGATCATCATATTGAGCGTGCCAAAGATCTGGCCGCGAAGACTATCAGTTGATGCCATCTGGAGAAGCGTTTGTGAAGCTACGATCATACAAGCGTCCAGGAAGCCGAGCGCAAACGTGACAAGAGCTGTAGCATATTGCAGAGGTATGAGGCTGCCTATCGAAGGCAGTGCGGCCATCACTATCAGCATTGCCGCTGCAGCAAAGAAAGCTACAAAGATCACACGCACCTTGCTCTGCGACTGCAAGAGCTTACCGGCTATAACGGAGCCAAGGATTAAGCCAATCCCGGCTGGCAAGACAAGAAAATGGCTTGTTTCCGCAAGGTTTTTACTGAAGAGCTGTTGCGCTAGTGCAGGTGCCAACGCAGCTATGATTCCCACGATCGTTTGTGCAAGTGAGATAAGGAGGATCGGGAACAGTAGTGTCTGCTCGCTTACAATCTTTGCAAAGTGCAGTCGCAAATCTTTCAAAATTGCCCGGTACGTGCTTTTCACATCAAAGCGTTCGAGCTTCGGTGGCTTCATCGAAGGAAGCGCCATTGTAAGCAGTAGTGCGATTACAAATGCAGCAGTCACACCAGCATAGACCGCGTGCACGCCGAACCGGCTAATGATTGGAGCCGCTAGCGAATACCCTATTATGAAGCTGGCGTTTAAGGTAAACACGAAGAATGAGTTTGCAACTGGCAGGTGCTCTTCTTTGACGAGTCTCGGGAGAGCCGCGCCCTCGGCAGGCACGAAGAACTGTGAAAAAATCGACACTACAAATGCAAGTACATAGACTGCGGCCAGATTTTGATCGAGCAAGATAAAGAGAGGCACAAGCAGAGCCCGCAACGCATTCGCCCAATTCAAGACGCGTTTGCGATCACGCAAGTCTACATACGCGCCAGCAGGCACGGCAAACAGCACCGCAGGAATACCAATGGCAATGATGAGCAATGACACAGAGCTGCTTGCGTATTTTGTGCCTTTCGCGAGGTCATAGATATGTATGATCAGTCCGTAGTTGAGCAGCTGAGCTGCCACCTGGCTGGCTACTTGTGCGCCCCACAACTTCAAGAAATTGCGGTTTTTAAGGACCTCACGATACATGCATTTGCTCACCCATTACTGATTATTGTACCTGAAAAACGCCTCGAAACGAAGCCTAAGCCTTCTTGTCTGACTTCTTGGTAATAACCTTATCGACAAGCCCGTATGCCGCTGCCTCATCAGCCCCCATCCAATAGTCACGATCCGAGTCGGCTTCCACGCGCTCGACCGTCTGGCCGGAGCGCTCTGCGATCATTTTATTCAGCTGCTCACGAGTCTTTAGAATTTCCTTGGCAGTAATCTCAATATCAGCAGCTGTTCCTTCAAAGCCTCCTGATGGCTGGTGGATCATAACGCGGCTATTTGGAAGCGCAAAACGCTTACCCTTCTCGCCCATCGCAAGCAAAAAAGCGCCCATCGAGGCTGCTAGACCAACGCAAATCGTCGAAACAGCAGGCTGAATGTGCTCCATGGTGTCAAAGATCGCCAAACCTGCAGAAACACTTCCTCCTGGTGAGTTGATATACAGCGTGATATCGGCGTTCTTGTCTTCACTTTCAAGGAAGAGAAGTTGCGCGATAATGAGGTTTGCTACAGTATCATCTACTGCTGTTCCGAGAAATACAATGCGCTCTTTGAGCAGGCGAGAATAAATATCGTACGCACGCTCACCCATCGATGTCTTCTCGATTACCGTTGGTACTAAGAGTGAATTTCGAATTGTAGAATCCATATGCCCTCCGTCTTTATACTGTCTTGAAAACTATTGTAACGCTATTTCTTAGCAAGATCACAAAGCCAGTCAACGGCTTTTTGTGTCAGGAGACGGTTTGCGACGTCGTTCTTGAAATGATCATGATCAAGATGCTCAAGCACTTCAGGGTCTGTGTAGGTCATGCGCATCTTCTCGATCTGATCTTGTACCTCGTCGACTCGGATTTCAAACTTTTGCTTCTCGATGACATCTCGGATAACTAAGCCAACGCCGATACGGCGCTTCGCTTCGTCGTGGAGCTCTTGCTTGAAAGCTTTTTCGTCCTTCTTCTGCACCTTCAGCCAATCATCAAGCTGCATGCCAGAGCTCTTAATCTGCTCCTCAAGCTCGTGTTTGATCTCGTGATACTGTTCATCTTCGAGCAGCTCACTGATTGCAACCTTAGATTGTTTGACGGCTTCTGCGAGTACAGCCGCCTCGTAGGCTCGCCCTGCTTCATTGTCTTTGCCTTCTTGGAGGTTCTTACGGATGTCTTCCTTGAGCTCATCAAGCTTCTTAAATCCACCGACTTGTTTTGCAAATTCGTCATCTAGCTTCGGCGTCTCGATTTCGCGCACTTCATTGACTGTTACGGTGAAGGTAACTTTTTTGCCTGCGAGATCCGCTGCATGATAGTCCTTTGGAAAGGTGATGTCGAAGGTCTTCTCGTCGCCCTTCTTCATACCAACCAGCTCATCTTCGAAACCAGGAATAAATCGGCCGCTACCGAGCACGAGCATGCTGTTTTGTCCGGCTGCACCCTCGACAGGGGTCCCCTCTCGCACACCTTCGAAGTCCATGCGTACTTCATCGCCAAGCTTCGCTTCTCGCTTCACGCTCTTACGCTCAGCAAACTGTTGCTGGAGGTTTTCGAGTGCCATGTTGACTTCTTTTTCATCGAGCTTGACTGGCTCGTACTTCACCTTGAGCTTGGTGTAGTCATAAGTAATCTCTGGGAGTACTGCTACCTTGGCTTCGTATTCGAGTTCGTCATACGGCACAAACTTCTTTACGTCGACCTTCGGCTGCGCGAGTGTCTTGAGGCCGTGGCCTTGTACGGCTTCTGTGAAGGTTGCAGCGAGTACCTTCTCGACTACTTC
>CAYMMM010000037.1:0-6774 GCA_964391595.1 uncultured Candidatus Saccharibacteria bacterium
GTCGCGATAATGGTGCTCGTGATTGCCCGTGGTGGAATTGACTCAAATTGGTATACCTTGTATTTGATTATGCTCGTGAGCACTGGCATTGCAGGACTTGTATCGGTGTATGTCGCGTTTGGTATTACCGCGATGTTCTTACTGCTTACTACTCTTGCAGCGCGGTTTACTGACCTACAGTTGACTGCCCCAAATCGCTTCCAGCTTATTGCGACAATCTTCGCTGGCGGGGTTGCGTACCTCATAGGTCGCAGTACACAGCGCTCTATGAAAACGATGCAACTGTCCGAGGGACTCCTCAAGCAGCTTGACAGCGCGGAGATGAAGCAACAGCTCATGATGGGGGCCATCGCGGACATAGTCGTGGCTGTAGATACACAACTCAAGGTAGTGATTTTCAACGAAGCGGCTCAAACCGCCACTGGCTGGGATGAGAAGAGCGCGGTGGGCGTAGAGTATAACCTGATCTTTAAGCTACGTGATACAGGTGACGTTGAGATGACGCCACAAATCGATCCTTTTGCGTATGTACTCAAGAATGGTAAGCCGCACAAGACTGATCGCTTCTCGATGCTCGATAAGCGGAATCAAAAAATTTCCTTTTCGATATCGATCGCGCCGACATTCGACGCGCGTGGTCAGATCAATGGCGCGATTGCGATTTTCCACGACATCTCAGATCAGAAGCAACTGGCGCGCGAACGCAATGAGTTTATTTCGACGGCCAGCCATGAGATGCGTACACCGGTTGCTGCTATTGAAGGCTACTTGTCTATGGCGCGTAATCCGAAGCTGGCGCAAGTTGACGCTCGCGCCAAGAGTTTCATTGACAAGGCGCACGACGCGAGCATTCACCTCGGTACATTGTTTCGCGATCTGCTTTCGGTGACAAAGATCGAAGATAATCGTATGGAGATCATGCCGCGGGTGTTTAACTTCTCTGAGCTGGTGCAGGCGGTGACCTCAGAGATGGAGATAATCGCCAAGAATAAGGGCCTGGTACTCGTGACACATATCGGAGCCGGTGTTGGCAAGGAGCGTGTGGTGGCTCCGATTTATAATGTCGAGGCTGATCCAGATCGTTTGCGTGAGGTTATCACAAATCTCATCGACAATGCGATCAAATATTCGCAGGCCGGCACGATTACCGTTACGGTGTCGACTGAAGGCGATTCGATAGTATTTTCAGTTAAGGATCAGGGCATTGGGATTGCGCCAGAGGAACAAAAGCACCTCTTCCAAAAGTTTTATCGGGTGAATAACTCATATACTCGTGAGATTGGTGGTACTGGATTAGGCCTCTACCTCGCTCGTAGTCTCATCGAGCGATTCGGCGGTCGTATATGGGTCGAGTCACAACTTGGGCAGGGGAGTAGCTTTAAGTTTAGCCTCCCGTTGGTCAAGAAGTAGGGTACGTCTCGAGGTAGGCTGCCCCGCTTGCTTGCATGGCACACTGAAGCCAGATAGAATAAGCATAAGATATATTTCAATCCACAAAAGGAGCGCTGACCTATGGCCAAGATTTTATTAGTAGAAGATGACGTCAACTTGCGAGATATTTATTTCGCCCGTTTTCAATCTGAAAATTATTTGCTTGCGGTAGCTTCAAACGGTGAAGAGGCACTGGCGATGGCGGTAAAAGAAAAGCCAGACCTAATCTTGCTTGATGTCATGATGCCGCGCATCTCTGGTTTTGATGTGCTTGATATATTGCGCTCTACACCTGAGACCGCGCATACGAAGGTCGTGATGATGACTGCACTCTCCGAGCAAGCCGACAAAGAGCGAGGCAAGAAGCTTGGCGTGGATGAATATCTGGTGAAGAGTCAGGTTACACTTGAAGACGTAGTCGCGACGGTTAAGCGAATCCTCGGTGAAGCGGCTACACCATCTGCACCCACTCAGCCGCCTGCCCAGGCCTAACTTAGGCCTCAATCTCGAGTAAGAATGCTATACTACACTTAGTATGACTGCTTCTACGTACACTGTTGCTCTCGATAATTTTGAGGGTCCGCTCGATCTCTTGCTGCATCTCATCGAGCGTCGCGAGTTACAGGTCACTGACGTGTCTGTAAGTCAAGTGACGGGGGACTATATAGCGTTTGTATCGGCGCTCGAAAAAGCTGAAACCCAAAACCTTCGCTGGTTTCTCGATATAGGTACGCGTTTATTGAGCTTCAAAAGCCGAGCTCTGGGGATGCCGATCGAAGATGATGATGAGCCGGGGACACTTGATGATTTGACTGAACAACTGCGCTATCTTCAGAAAATTCGCAAAGCTGCTCGGAGGTTACAGATTCGTTCAACGCCTGCTTATGAGCGCACTGAGCCTGCGTGGTTTTGGCAGAGCCTTCCTCCCGCGAACGTGTCGCTACAAGATTTAGCACGAGTCGCATCCGTTTTGGCAGAGCGTCGACGGGAGAAGCCCGTTCCAAAACACACGGTCAAGATCACTCGTATCGACATTGGTGCAACCATACAGTCGATGCTCAGACAAGTGACCGGAAGATCACATGTCATTTCGACTGTCAGGCACCGTACTCGGCGTCAGACAGTCGCGCAGGTACTCGCGCTCTTGGAGCTGATACGTCGGGATGTCTGGGAATTAATCGAGATGCAAGGAGAGCCCCATGTCCAGCCAAAGACCTCCTAGTGACGGTACAAATATGGCCTTGCAGAAAGTGTGTGCCGCGCTCTTCGTGACCACGCAGCCACTGTCACGCGATCAGCTATCTGATATAGCTGGATTGGAGCCGGAATCCATGGATCGGTTGTTGTCAGACGCCGCCAAAAAACTTGAACCTCTGGGAATACTCTTAGTGCAGGATGAGTCAGGGGTGATGGCAACGCTAAGCCATGATGTGCGTAAGGACCTCACGCGCTATTTCTCGAGCCATGCTCCAGCACTATCGTCAGCTGCGATGGAAGTACTAACTATAGTTGCGTATAACCAGCCGGTATCTAAGCACGCAATCGACGAGATTCGTGGTGTTGTAAGTGACGCGTCAATCAAGACACTTCTGACACGAGGGCTGATTCGTGCGGATCGTGCGAAAGTAGCGGAGCCATCATATGTGACGACGCCACAGTTTTTATCACTTGTTGGGCTGCGGTCAATTGATGAGCTGCCAAAGGTAGCTGGAGTTAAGCGTGCGACTCAATAAATGGCTGGTAGAGCAGGGTATTGCTCCTGCGAGGCGCAAAGCTGACGAATTGATTGCAGCTGGTCGCGTGCAAGTAGATGCCGCAGTCGCAAGTTTAGGGCAAGATATTGGTGAAGATGCCCAGGTATTCATCGATGGTAATCGCATCGAGCCAGTATCAGGCCAAGAGAAGCGACTCATCGCATACCATAAGCCAGTTGGCCAGGTGTGTAGTCACATGCAGCAAGGCAGTGCTGAGACGATTTTCGCACATCTTCCTGACAAATTTGCTCAATATAAGATTGTAGGACGGCTCGACAAAGACAGTGAAGGGCTCGTGCTTTTAACAAATGACGGCCATCTCGCGCATGAGATGTCACATCCAAGTAGGGAGAAAGACAAGCGATATGAAGTGACGGTCAATCGGTCGCTCACTGAGGGTGAGATCGGACGTTTGCAGATAGGAGTGACAGTGGATGGCGACGCTTGGCGACTGGATGCGGTGCGCGAGATTCGTGATCGCTGCTATGAGATAATCTTGCATGAAGGGAAGAATCGACACATTCGACGCTGCTTGGAGGCTGTCGGGGTCCGTGTGATTCGGCTGGTCAGAACTGATATTGATAGCTATGCTCTGGAAACACTTCAGGCAGGCGCTTGGCGCGAGGAGACGATTAGTGGGTAAGTGGCTCGCACAGGTACTCTTGAGCGTGATGCTTAGTACGGCTGGTTTTGGGTTGCATAGCCCACAGTCTCACGCACAGCCAGAGGTGCGCAGCTACGATTCTCGAGAAGCAGTACAGGCCTTAGCACCTGCATCATTCAATGTGCAAGCCAAGGCAGCATTGTTGATTGATCTGCAATCCGGAGTGGAGCTCTATGCAAAAGACGCCGATACGGCATTACCTATGGCCAGCCTCACGAAGCTGATGACAGGCTATATTATCCTGAAGCATCATTCATTAGATGATATCGTTACTGTTGGACCATCGGTGGCTACGGTTGGCGGTGACAGTCAGCGACTCGGTATTCGTGAGGGCGAGCAATTTACCGTACGAGAGCTCATGAAAGGCTTGCTGGTATACTCTGCTAACGATGTGGCGGTGGCACTCGCGAGCTGGGACGCGGGAACCGAACAGGCGTTTGTGGATAAGATGAATGATGTGGCGCGTGAGCTGGGTATGCAGCACACGAGGTTCGCAAACGCTTCGGGTTTGGATGCGGGTGAGCATTTCGCAAGTGCTCGAGATTTGTCTGTCATAGCACGCATAATGCTCGAGAGCGAGGTAGTCCGAAGTGTTGTCAAGCTACCCACTGCGAGCATGCGCACCGTATCAGGAAAGAACTACGTGATGACGACTACAAATCGACTTTTGACTCAAAATAGCGAAGTGCAGGGGCTCAAGACCGGCTATACATTGAAGGCGGGAGAGTGTCTGATAGCATATGGGATTTTGGGTCGTAAGCGAGCACTATCTATCGTCCTCAATAGCCCAGACCGTTTTCAAGAGAGCGATTCTCTGATACACTTAGCACTCGATAGGATATCCATACAATGAAACAAGCAAAACTTCCAGAGGTTGTTCTGATAGGACTGCCGAATGTAGGCAAGTCGAGTATCGTCAACCGACTACTTCGTCGCCGACAAGCAATCGTACATAATCAAGCACATACCACCAGGGATACTTCGGCGCACGAAGTCGATCTCGACGGTGTGCGGTTTATGTTGCGCGATAGTGCTGGCTTTGCCGCAAAGGGCGACGATCTCCATGCTGCTGCAATGCATCAACTTGATGCCGCATTAGAAGCTGCAGCAGTGATTGTGATGGTAGTTGATGCAGGCCAAGCCGTCTCCGATGATGAGCGGAAGCTTGCAGCTCGAGCCCATAAACTCAACAAGCCATTTGTTCTGCTAGCCAATCAAGTCGACAAGCAAGATGCGCAGATCGAAACGTATCAGTCGCTCGGCATCAAGACGGTTTTTGGCGTTTCGGCGATCCACAATATCGGCTTTGATGATTTTCAAACTGCACTCAAGAAGCTGATTCCGCGAGCAGAAGGAGCATTGGTCAGCGAAGAACCAAGCGTATCGATCGCGATTGTAGGTCGCCCAAATGCTGGAAAGTCCCGTCTCTTGAATCAATTAGCTGGCGCTCAAGCTGCAATCGTCAGTAGCCAAGCCGGTACTACTCGCGATAGCTTGGCTATCACGCGTCAAGTTGGCGATCATCTCTGGCGATTTGTTGATACGGCAGGAATTAGACGGCCGGGTAAGATCGAGCGGGGAGTCGAAAAATACTCTCTGAGTCGTGCTGAGCAGGCAATTGAAGAAGCTGATATCTGCCTGTTGCTTTTGGATGTCGAAGAACTAGTGACTGGCCAAGATCAGCGTCTTGCAGGTCTCATTCAGAAAGCTGGCCGGGGATTGATTCTGGTTGTGAACAAAATCGACTTGGTCGAAATGACCGATGCTGAGCGCAAACGCATCGATCGCGTCTTGCGCCACGAGTTTGAGTTCATCCCATGGGCACCATATGTACTCATCTCGGCAGAAACTGGCCTGCATATCAAGGAGCTTGAATCTCAGATTGCCTCGATTGCAGCTCGACTCGATACTAAGATCCCCACCAAGGAGCTCAATAAGTTTCTTCAAGGTGTTGTTGCGAAGCAACCACCCTCAACCGGCACGACACAGCATGCGCATCTGAACTACATCGTGCAGACGGCGAGTTTGCCACTGACCCTGACTATCTTTGGTACTAAGCCAGACCTGATTCACTTCTCATATAAGCGATATATCGAGAACAGCATGCGTGCACACTATGAATTAGATGGTATCCCGCTTAAGATTATATTTGAGAGTAAGTATAAGCAGGATCGCGCAGCCGCGAAATAACGCATGAAACATATCATTGTAGGGCTCGGTAACCCAGGAAGCCAGTATGACGGCACTCGTCATAATGTTGGCTTTGCTGTCGTAGACGAACTTGCTGCGCAATCGCATACCGCGTGGCAGGACAAACCAGCATGGTGTGCTCAGGTGGCAGCACTCGGCGATACGTTGCTGGTAAAGCCGCAAACCTATATGAATGATTCAGGTCGAGCTGTTCGCTCCGTGGCGAATTACTATAAGGTTGATCCAGATAAGGTATGTATAGTAGTCGATGACCGTGACTTGGATTTTGGTGACCTGCGTTTTCGTATGGGCATTGTCACAGGAGCACATCACAATGGTCTTCGTTCAGTCGCAAAGGACTACAGCAGACTGGTGAACCGTCTGCGCATCGGGATAGGGAATGATCTACTCCGGCACGTCGATCTGCAAGAATTTGTACTTGGTAGGTTTTCTTCAGAAGAACGCTCCCACATGAAGGCCCTTATCGGTCGTGCGATCAAAGAGCTACGTACGAAATACCATCTCCCTGCTGCGATTTAAGTACGCCGCTTAGGCTTTACTGATAGCGCACATTTCTTCAGACTGAGAATCAAACCCAGTTCGATACTGAAGGAGGACGGGTGCGTACCATTTGTATCATTCCTGCCTTCAATGAGGCGGGTCGTATAGAGCGAGTATTGGCTGTAGCTACACGCTGCACCATGATCGACCTCGTACTGGTCGCAAATAATGGCT
>CAYMMM010000038.1:0-6486 GCA_964391595.1 uncultured Candidatus Saccharibacteria bacterium
TCGTGACCTTGACTGGGTCAATGATACCGCGCTCGAGCATGTCGGTCTGCTCGTTTTTCGCGAAGTCCCAACCAGTGTTGTCAGCCTTCGAGACCGCATCGAGAATGACTGCGATGTCTGAGATGCCGGCATTGGCAGCGATCTGTCGCAATGGGGCTTCGAGGGCCTTTGCGACGAGACGCACGCCAATCTGTTCATCACCATCAAGCTTCACACTGTCGAGTGATCGAGCGATCTTCGCGAGTGCTGCACCACCACCAGGCACGATACCTTCAGCAACAGCAGCCTTAGTTGAGTTGATCGCGTCTTCGATACGAAGTTTCTTTTCCTTCAGCTCTACTTCGGTTGCAGCACCCACCTTGATGACGGCTACACCTGATTCGAGCTTAGCGATGCGCTCCTGGAGCTTCTCGAGCTCGTATTCGCTGGTGGTCTCCTGAGCTTGCGCCTTGATCTGCGTTACACGATCACGCAATGCCTGCTCATTACCCTTACCTTCAACAATCGTAGTGTTGTCTTTATTCGCAATCACCTTGCGGGCTTCACCAAGCATCTCGACAGTTGCTTCTTCGAGTTTGAGGCCGAGATCATCGGTAATTACCTGTCCACCTGTAAGAACTGCAATGTCTTCGAGCATAGCCTTGCGACGATCACCAAAGGCTGGGGCCTTGATCGCAAGCGCGTTGAAGGTACCACGGAGCTTGTTCAAGATGAGGGTCGTGAGGGCTTCACCTTCGACATCTTCAGCAATGATCACGAGGTCCTTCTTGCCTTCCTGAGCAAGCTGCTCGAGAAGTGGCAGAATCTCCTGGATTGAGCCGATCTTCTTGTCAGTGATGAGAATTGGCGCGTTCTCGAAGACTGCCTCGAGGCGAGTCGTGTCGGTCACCATGTACGGTGACACATAGCCCTTATCAAATTGCATGCCCTCGACGACTTCCTTCTCGAGGCCCATGGTCTGGCTCTCTTCGACGGTCACGATGCCGTCTTCGCCGATCGTCTCCATGACTTCAGCAATGAGTTTGCCAACTTCTGGATCGTCTGCCGAAATAGCGGCGACATTTGCGATCTCTTCCTTGGCCTTCACAGGCTTAGCCATCTTGTCGAGTTCGGCTACGACATGATGAGCGGCCTTCTCAATACCACGGCGAAGTGCCATAGGGTTCGCACCTGCAGCTACGTTTTTCACGCCTTCTTCCATGACAGCCTGCGCAAGCACGGTCGCGGTAGTCGTACCGTCACCAGCCATGTCGTTGGTCTTGCTGGCAACTTCACGTACGACTTGTGCGCCCATATTCTCGAAAGCGTCCTCGAGCTCGATCTCCTTCGCGATCGTCACGCCGTCATTAGTCACCATTGGACCACCGTACTTCTTCTCGAGTACGACGTTGCGGCCTTTTGGACCGAGCGTTACTTTGACAGTATTCGCAAGCTTATCTACGCCGTCCTTGAGCTTCTTACGAGCGTCTTCTGAGTGTAGAATTTCTTTTGCCATTATTTATCCCCTTTCACTACTGCAAGCAGGTCTTCTTCTTTGCCAATCAGATATTCTTTGCCTTCGACTTTCACTTCATCTGGACCATAGCTTTTGTAGATCACTTGGTCACCAGCTTTGACTTCTTTGACGTCCTTACCGATGGCAATGACTTTAGCCATCTTTGGTTTCTCTTGTGCACTGCCTGGCAGTACGATGCCTGAAGCAGTGGTCTCTTCCGCTTCGAGCTGTTCCATCACGATACGATCTGCTAGTGGTTGCAGGTTCATACCACCTCCTACTTCTTAATTAGTTGATTACTCGATTGAATTTACTAGTGCTTCCTTGAGCAAGCATTAGCACTCTCAATACTTGAGTGCTAACTATCAGTATAAGTATATCTGTTGAGAGCGTCAAGCATCGTTAATTCATAAATAAAAAGCCCGTCCACGTGCATGACGTGGACGGTGCGGATTACTTCGCGTAATAGTGTACCAGGAGACCGCTGGCTTCAAGGCGACCACTCTCGATCGCTCGCTGCCAGGCCTGGAACATCGCCGGGGCAATCTCACGCTCACCATCGAGGTGCCAGTACTCGTGCGGATAGATCGGATCCATCACGACCGCGATAGCGCGATATCGCCTCAGGAAGCGAGTCCTGTAGTGAGCATCCGCTTTGCCGACACCATAGATGGCCAGAGGCACCAAGGGTACGTTTGCGCGGATCGCTGCATACACAGCGCCGAGCTTGGCATCTTCGAAGTTTGCATCATCACGACGTGTGCCCTGCGGATAGAGAACGACCGGCTGCCCAAGGAGTAACGCCTCGTGCATGACATCCTTGAGCTCATCCTTGGTATACGTGATCTGAGCGTACTCGGGATGCTCCGCCCAATCCGAGTCACGCATGAAGGGCACGCACCCGACACGCTGATTGATGAGCTTGAGGATGCGCCACTTCACGAATGCAGGCTTGGAAGGCCAGGCCATCGGTCGACGGATGTATCCAGTCAACGCAATGTCCAGCATATGCGAGTGATTGGGTGCTACCACGAAAGCGTGCTTACTCACCCGCTCCTTGCGATAATGCATGTAGAAGGGCGGGTAATAGTCCGGACTCGGTTGCGGCAGTCGTTCAGGGTACAGAAGCTGCCCCTGCATCATGAGCTTGCTCGCGAGCACGACTGTGCCGCGGAAGAGCTTGTAGCCGAACCAGCTGCCAATACCGTTGGCAGTCCGGAGACCACGCAAACGGCGCTTGTCCTGCTCGGGTGTGAGTTGCGGACGTGATTGACCTGCATCTGACTGGAGGGGTGCCTCCGTCATAATGACTCCTTAACAATAGTAGAGGTACGATGAACTGGCGGTTATAATACCAGCTTTTGTACTATTTGTCACGTGTATCACTTGCTGTTCGCGGGGTGCGCTTCTGATACGTGCGGTAGGGTGGATGCTTGATTAAGCGCTCATACGACTCTGCAATCCCAGGAGTCTTGCTCTTCGCATGCAAGTTAATTATATCGGGGCGAATGCGCACAAATGACGTCGGCTGCTGATTGTGTGCTTGCTGACTCGTATGCTTCAGATGAATGCGATAGCCTCGATCATCCCAAGAGTCGAGCCAGCGAAACCCGATGCGATCGATGGTCTTCCCTCCTCTCGGCCAAACCATATTTGGCGTACGCGTACGCACGTACGGCGAGGCCTGGAGGATTTCGGACCAGATCTTCCGCCCGTACACCGGCTCAGCGGTCAGGAGCCAGTAGATCAAGTGCGGATCATTCACGAGCATGATGTCTCGCTCCACTGGCACTCCACGCGTAGTCATAAACATGCCGAGGCTGATCTGACCAGCCTTACGCTCTTCCGTCTCGAGTAATCGCAGCCATTGGCTTAGCTTCCATAGTATCCCTTTGGCGACAAAGATTCGCCCAGGAGTTGTGACGATCAAGAAATCAATGTCGCTCTCATCATGTACATTGCCGAGCGCCACACTATTTACCACTACAACCGCCTGCACGAAGGGTAGTAAGCCGATCAATCGGCCGATACGTCGTGCGCGCTTGAGTAGGGCTTCTCGCGCCATTCCACGAGAATCGACACGCACATACCTCATCCCCCGCAAGCCATAAGCATCACCGATCCGTTGGAGTTTTTTCTCCAGAATAAGCTCACGCACTGCTTCTGCAACCGCAAGATGATTGGCGCGTACGGGCAAGTAATTCACCAGCCGCTCCATACTAACGGGAAGATTGAAGACGGCGAAATACGTGGCCATATCGAGTACGGCCAGCTTCACATCAGTGTGCTTCTTCGCGGCATCCATCACCTGTATCTTAGCGGATCTGGCGCTCGTAACAAAAACCTCCTCCTCTCACATGGAGAGAAGGAGAAAATTTCGCATAACGCCTACAGGGCGCGGAGCAAGTCGTGCGCTTCACGTGTAGCCGCCTCGATGGCTTCACGAACACATTCACGAAAGGGTGCCATCAAGACGATCGGGTCTTCAGCACTACGATGTGGCGCCAAAAACTGCATCGGATCGATGAGTGGTCCAATCACGACTTTCGCGCGGCGACGAATCACCCATCGTTTCACGAGAGCACCGCGCTTGCGGCTCCCCGTACCTGCGATGCCGACCGGCGCGATTTTGCACCCCGTTACGACAGCCAAGCGCAATGCGCCAGTGCTGATCCCAGCGACCTTCAGAGGATCGCTGCGCGTTCCTTCGGCGAAAACCACTGCTGGATAGCCGGCGCGCACCATCTCAGCAAGCTTATCCAGGGCATCTGGACCCAGCAAGCCAAAGCGAAAATGCTTCCTGCGACCGAATAGATCTCGTTTGCCATGAGCCAACTGCTCGAGCTCTTGATTTCTGCCAGGCCGCAAGACGAAGACGCCGCTGAGATGGATGAACATCCACCCAAGACCCGGCACCTGACCCAGGCTCGCTTTGACCATCCAGGCGAGTGGCATGCGCAGACGAAGGCCGAGGACAAAGATATCGCGAATCGACGTGTGCTTGACCGCGAAGACGACTGGCTCTGCCAAGTAGCGCTCCTGACGATGATGGGCTCCGAATGGATCGATCCTTGCCCGAAAGCGCCATGGCAAGCGCTGCATGCCAGTGACTTCCCATTTGCATGTCAGGCGAAAGAAGAAATTCACCACACTATGGGCGAAGAGATAAAACCGCGGATAGACCCCGTATTGCGGCTTGCGCCTTCGAGCGTAATCACCCGTCTTGCGACCGAGAGCATTCAAGAGCTGGGCATCACGAGCGACTTGCTCGACGGACTCATCGCCCGCCGAAGCATCAAGAGCGTGCGACATGTTTGACTCCTCATTGTCTAGGTACTGCTTGAATAGCGCTGATTGTAGCAGAAAAATGCCCGAAATGCCGACCATAAGTATGAAGAAGGGGCAGGACCACGCTGGTCCCGCCCCTTGGGTGAGGCACTCGCAAACTGCTTTGGCGACCGGTGGACAGTGCTGTCCTGTGGAGCGTAGAAAACCTCATCAGTTTAGGCTGGCACGACATGCAGTCGGCTGCTCGTAAGTGATTTCGGTCTTCGGGGCGTCCCGTTCGGTAATGCCATACAGTTTGCCAGGTCTGCCTCGGATGGAGGCGCCGGATTGAGAGCGGCTTCTTTTTTCTCGCCGTTCACTATCGCATAGCACTCAAGAAGTATTGTCGACAAGCGTCCTTGCCAAAAATCCCCTAAAGCGATACGTGAAGTGACACACTCTCGCACCGGCTAGGTTAAAAGCCTGTGCATGTGACTAGGTACGCTTTCTCTCAGAAGATAGTGTCGACTGCGCGGCTCGGAGGCCGGGCTATCTTCCGAGTAGACGGGAAGCCACTCTGTCGTAGTGACTTGCTCGGTTTTACTTCCCTGAGCTAGTTGCGGGAAGTCGCGCCGGCGACGGCACAGGAAATCAGCCCTCGTGGGGCGTCATGTTGGTGTAGAGCTTCAAGCGCACCTCCTTCCGGTGGCTCACGGCAGTGTCCTACCTGGTTTTGATGACTCCAAACGGCTGCGATCGTCGCGAGAAACCGCTGGGAACCATCCTTATACCCATGCCCATTCCTGAACGGACATGGGTAGTAGCATAATGGATATTGAGTTTTTTGTCAATATATAGTAACAATTTTTGAATAAAAGTACGGGGTGGCGAGGATCGAAGTCCCCACCACCCCTTTTTTCCGCCCGCGCGACGGAAGGGTGTCATCGCATACACAGGTGTGTGGTCCATGCATACCGATGACCGAGATAATTCACCTCCTTCTGCAGCAGAGGCAGTAGGAAGGCTACATGCCTTTGAATGGCCAGTTGGCCGCCGTAGGTGTGCTCCTCATCCGGAAGCACGTACGTGACATGAATCGGCGATTGCAGCTACTCGAGGTGCGCGGCCGGGCTCAGCCCGTGGAGGGCATCTTGCCCAGCCGCTTGTTGTCCCCTTAAGCTTGCTCGACATCTGGCATCACTTGGCTCTCCAGAGGCGATCCCGCCTCGAGGCAAACCGCTCATGACTCAGAAGTCCACGACACTGAGCGTCTTGGTGGGTGAAGCTACTCCATCCCACTAGCTCAGGACATTAAGCCGTTTTCTTGTGGTAATGAGCAAGTCTCTTCATGGAGCTACCTCGCGTTACCGATTCAGACCTCAAACAAGACGTACGGGTGTCGCGTCTCCTGTCGTCTAGTAGACGGTCGGAGAGCGAGCGCTGGGACGCACGTTCATGCGTCTTGCGTTCATGAGAACTCCCTTCTCGTTCAGCTGCTGAGCAGCGTACTGGACCCGATGCGGGGTCCGTCAGCTGCGAGGAGTCGACGACGTGTGCGAGTTGGTGAACAGCTGTGTGGTGCTCCGTCGGGGGCGCATGCCACCCGATCCCGAGCCGCCGTTCTGGAAGGTACTGGGTCGTCCTCGCGAACGGACGACCGGAGGCTTCTGTTGCATGTGGTATGCCCTTCTGCCATGCCAAGGTCCCTCATGGACCTCAACGGT
>CAYMMM010000039.1:0-6121 GCA_964391595.1 uncultured Candidatus Saccharibacteria bacterium
AACTTCGAGTCGTAGTCTGCTTTGCGGAGTGGGAAGGGGGGAGTATACCGTCCAGCCATGCTGCAACCTTAGAGCAAGTACATTGTCAGGCCAAGTACGATGTCAGCTGGGTCATTGAAGCCATTGTGACTAGTGAGTGTGCACAGATACCCGTAGAGGGTTGAGTCCTGGCATTGGTAATTGAGGCCTATGGCAGGTACGGCGATAGCGCGGTTGTTGACCATAGCCGTTGGTGCGGGGAATGAAACTGTACCAACATAGTAGTTCAGGTCGCTGTCAGTGAAGGAGAGCGTCGTGCCGTTGGAGCTAATTGGTGACACGGACCGACTAAAAAGCCAAAGGTCGACAGCGCCGAGGACATTGGCTTTGTCGACAATAGTCGCGGTAGTGACCATGCCGTAGCCGCCTGTTTTACGAGTCGCTCCGGTGAAGGCAAAGGCGTTGCCGAGCTGGGCGTTGGGCGAGTACCCACTGCCAGTTGAAAGGCCTGTGGAGTTGACGAGTGCTCGACGGGCTACAGGGCGTGGATCGACCGCGGGAAAACTGCTTGTAAGTGCCATTAGACGAACTCTACCCCCGACACGGTCATGACGACTGCGGAGTCGGTGTTATTTGTTGCAAAGAGACTGGTGCCAGCTGGCATGACCACACTCACATCGAGTGTGTTGATCCCGAAACTTGGTACATTGAGGTCGGAGAGAATCCGGTTTGATGCAGCGGGCGAACCGCCTGACGGTACGATAGAGAGGTGTACTGTCGCGTCGTTGGCGGTAGTATTGGTCATCACAATGTTCTTGAGTATTGTGGTCGTTCCGTTTGGCACCGTGTAGATAGTGTTGCCCGCATTGGTTGGGAACCCTGACGGATAGAGGATCTTAGGAGTATATGCCATGCTGTGTGTAGTCTCTCACAAATTACTTATGTCTATTCTCGCTCATCAATGCCCTTTAGTGCAAGCTTCATAGCGAAAAAACTGGCGTATAACAGCTACAAGGCTTATGCTTCTATATATGAATATGCAGCGTGTGAAGATGAAGTCTGCACCAATCATCAAGAGGGCATTGAGGGCTCACACTTTTGGTGTGCGTTTTGTGCGCGCGCTTTCCGCGTGCATCTTTACATTGCTTGGCATTGCGATCTTTTTACCAGCGCACGGGGTGCTCGCTGACGAGATCTTCAGCTCAAATGTATATGGTACGTGCCCGTATCAGCAGAATTGCCCAACTACAACGGCTACAACTTCGAGCATACCGCCCACTACCACCACCACGACTACTACGAGTACCGGCACCCCTCCGGGCACCTCTGTGCCTCCTGGGTCAAGTACTCCTCCGGGATCGTCGCAGCCACCAGGCACTGGGAATCCACCTGGTACCACACAGCCTCCCGGTGGCACCACGCAAAACAATTCTGGCAATAGTTTCTTGAGCAAAGAGTTTACGAGTAGTGTCAGTAAGTCTGATTTGGGTAAGTTTTGGCAAGAAAAACCTTGGTTTTTGCCGTTCTTGCTCTTCATTTTGCTTTTGATAATGGCGCTCATACTCACGATTCAAGCAGGGATTGAGCACCGGAATATCATTCGACTGCGTCGGATGTACGAGAAGCTCTCTGCACTCCAGGACGAAGTACGTACGTTCTTGCAGCTTCTCCAGCACAACCTGAGAATTCCAGTTGCTACCATGAATATGGCGCTCGAGCTGATGATCGGCAAGAACATCAATAAAGCCAAGCTGACGTACGAGCTACTTACTACTATGAGTCAGGATGTCGAGACGCTGACCAACGCGAGCGTTGCAGAAATGGAGCGCCCACCAGACATCAAGGCTCGCCTCGATACGATTCATACTAATGTAACGGAAACCCTCAAGAGTAAGCTCTTCTGGGGTCCGATGGTTGCGGTGTTGATCTTGGTGGTCGCATATGACGTGCTGACTTACGCAGTGTTCCCGTTCAGTTTTTCCACCCAGCTCGCTCTGCTCGAGATGGGCGTGATGTTTGGCGGTGTATTGGTATTGATGAACAGTATCGGTTTCTATCGAAGATCTCGACAGAGACGCTTCCTTATGCAGGAGATACGTACTGAATTTACTGAGCTCGAAGAGCATCGTAATAGCATGGTGAACCAGATCTCTACCAAGTTACAGCAAGATTATGATCTCGTGGCCTCGGCTATCAAAGATCTCCCACCATCGCATGAGACCCTGCTTGTACAAAGTGGTGCTGCACAAATGCGGGCATTGCTCGATAAGCTCGCTATCATCAAGCTCGTACAGGATCCGCGCTTCTTCGCCATCACCACGCAGACAACGTACTCACTTGAAACCGAGCTAAAGTCGGTAATTCAGAAGGTTTCTGCTCTCATACCACATCGTGACATAAGTCTGGATGCACTGGCTGTAGCTGACAAGCCTGGCATGGGCTACCTAGTACCGTTAGAATTTGTATTGACGAGTGTGATCGATAATGCGGCCCGTCATGGTGTGGCTGGTGAGCAAGTGCATGTGTCGGCGACTACGAGACGCGATAGTTATGTCGTGACGGTGACCAACACAGCAGAAAATCTCACCACTGAGAATGTCGAGCAGCTGTTTAAGCCTTTCTCGCGTGTAGGGGACATGCTGCAATACAACCAAGCCGGAGCTGGCATAAGCTTGTTTGCATCACGTCTCGTAATGGAGCGTCTCGGTGGCTCGATTAAGCTTACCGTGCCTAAACCGCAACATCTTGTATGTACTGTCGTATTCCCAGTGCGTTTTGAGCCTCCAGCCGTCCATTCAGACACACATACGTAGTTCGGAGCCAATACGTTTTGGTACCCTATCTCTTGCCAGGTAGAGGAGAGTATTCTAATATAGCTGTAAGAGCTTCTAAAGTAGGATAGAAAGAGGGAATTCATGGATATTTTTGGCTTAGGTTTGCCGGAGTTAATCGTAATTGTTGTCATCTTGCTGCTTTTGTTTGGTGCGGCAAAGTTGCCAGAACTCGGTCGTTCGATTGGTAGCTTCACGAAGGAAGTCAAAAAAGGCTTCAACGACGAGGATGAGGACAAGAATAAGAAGAAAAGTGACGCAAAAGAATAATCTAGTCGTCACCACTCATCTAGCTGTTTAGTTAGGTAATGTACCCAAAAAACCACCCCTATGGGTGGTTTTTTGGAGCATTTTCTTGCGCCACGCCAGACAACTTGTAGTATGATGGTTATGTTTAAAAGAGAGTTTCGCGTCTCATGCCAGCATCAAGTCAAGCGCCTATGCGCAAGCAGACTACACAAACAAACCCACGTGCTTCATCTAATGTGAAAAGCTCGGCAAATACTCCCGCAAGTACCTCAAAGGCGTTTGCGGACAAAGTTCTCGCTGTCTCTAAGAAGTCGGAGAATGTGAAGCAGGGCGGCATCTTGATGGCGGACGGTAGTCTACGCACCAAAGACCATGTGATCATCAAGCCAGCTGGCTGGCAGAACTCAAGCAATCCTCTTGTTAAGGCATGGCGATCTGTGCGCAGGCAGTATCTCAAGGTGATGTTGCGTTGGCCACGCTGGGCTCGACGGGCTACATTCCTCGGTATTATTTTGGTTTTGTCCATCAATGCTGCTGTGCTGGTCAACATTGCGCGCAATAGTAGGCTCTTTAATAACAACGGGGCTGATCTTCCGACGACTGGTATAGTCGATGCAGATGGCTCGAAATATTATGTCGAGAAGGCCGACTGGCAATATGCTGGTGTACTCAATGGCTGGTCGATTGATAATGCGCCAACAAATAACGGCAAGCTATACAAGTCATCGGATGGTGTGTGCTCTATCCAGGTATTGAGTGATACCCTCAACGGAGGCAGTACGCAGCTTGATGTCCTGACGACCCAAGCCCGTGAGAAGTACCTCAAGATGCCAAGTGGTATAAAGGTAGAGGCGGAATTGGCGAACTCCAGCGTTGGAGCTACTGGCGGTGAGCAGAAATATGCCTTACAACGCCATCGATATAACTATGAGAATGTTGATAAGACACTGTACACCTCAGAGATCTATACTCGAACGCTTGCAAATAAGTCATTCTTGATCATTCATACTTGTGAGACAAGCTCATGGGATCAATCGCAAGCAGCCCGCGATAGTATTACCGGCAGCTTGCGAATCGCGGCTCGCTAAGCGAAGAAGACTTGCGATGTACTAACTACCAAAACGGCGTTGTCGTTGGGCATATTCCGCGAAGGCAGCATCGAGGTCTGCTTCAGTGAAATCAGGCCATTTCTTGTCGATAAAGTAGAGTTCTGCATATGCTGCGCGCCAGAGCATGAAGCCACTCAGGCGCTTTTCACCAGAACTACGGATGATGAGATCGATTGCCGGAATGTCTGGAGCATAGAGATGTTCGGTGATAGTCTGCTCAGTGATCTCTTCGGGCTGGAGGTTTGCTTCAGTAATCGCTTTTGCGGCATCTACAATCTCTTGATGGCCGCCATAATTAAGACAGAGTGCCAGTGTGCCCTTGGTGTTGTTGGCCGTTTTTTCTTCGGCGGCTCGAATTAGACTAAGTACTTCTTTTGACAGACGATCCTCATTGCCGACAATGCGTATCCGCACCCCGCGGCTGTGTATCTCATCAAGTTCGTGTTTTGCCACCCATACGAGTAGCTTCATTATGTAATCGACTTCTTCTGTGCTTCGCTGCCAGTTTTCACGCGACCATACATATGCTGATACATAACGGACCCCTCGCTCCAGGGCAGCTAGTCCGATGGTCTTGAAGTTGTTGTAGCCAGCGCGGTGTCCTTCCATGAGAGGGAGGCCACGTTCTTTTGCCCAACGGCGATGTCCATCAAGAATAAAGCCGACATGTGTCGGTATGGTTGAAGATTGTGGATCGGAGTTTGTCATAGAGTCAGTGTGCGTCCATTATATATGAATGAGGATTTTAGCCAAGTTCTTGTTCTGATGTACTGTGGCTGACGAGACTATAAACATTGTGCAAAAATAGTCTTGACCCGGTTATCAGGTTCATGCTACCATCGTTCCAGGTATACATAAGGAGTAGTCCACACGTGAGTAACCGATCCACATATAGAGGCACCCGCCACTAAGCTGATAAAGCTCGGGGATTCACGCGTGGCCGCCTCAAAACAGCGCCACGTTTTTATTTTGCTCATTGACATAAGCATCTTTGATAGAGACCACTGATTTTGCCGATATCTATCAAGTGAAAGATGCGTCCATAGAGAATAAGGGTAATACAAATGTGATTTAACGTTAGGAAAACAATATCAAACCAGGCACAAATATGTGGGCTGGTTATTTCTAACGACCAAAAAAGCGACCAATACGCTGTCAAAAGCGTGTTAGTCATCTCTAACGAGAAAAAGGGTTACGAAGAGCACATGAGGAATGCCTTGACGAACTGTGCCGATGAAGGACGTAGGAGGCTGCGATAAGCGCCGGGGAGCTGTCAACCAAGCTGTGATCCGACGATTTCCGAATGGGGAAACCCAGCGCGAGTCATGTCGCGTTACCCATGACTGAATACATAGGTCATGAGGAGGGCACCTGGGGAACTGAAACATCTAAGTACCCAGAGGAAGAGACATCAACCGAGAGTCCCGGAGTAGTGGCGAGCGAAACGGGATCAGCCCAAACTTAATTTCTCCCTTCTGTTTACAGGAGGTCCGCTTGGATAATTGAAATGAGCGTTGTGAGTGAGCGACTCTTCTTTACTCGACTTGAACGTTGTTGCGCACCTGACTATGGCATCACTATTCGTAAGCGCATGTACTTCACCTGCTTGCAGGTGGATCTACCTACGCGAACGCATAGCATATGTCCATATTTAAGTGCGCAAGCGCTCAAGTCATCAAGAGTGAAGAATGCCAGGATCAAGCTGCCTGGATAAAGTTACAAAACTATCATGTTAGTGGAAGGCGCCTGGAAAGGACCGCCAAAGAGTGTGAAAGCCACGTACACGAAAACTGATAGTCTTTATTGTTGCTTATCTCGAGTAGGACGGGGCACGTGAAACCTTGTCTGAATCTGGGAGGACCACCTTCCAAGGCTAACTACACAGTTCGATCGATAGTGAACGAGTACCGTGAGGGAAAGGTGAAAAGAACCCCGCAAGGGGAGTGAAATAGA
>CAYMMM010000040.1:0-5672 GCA_964391595.1 uncultured Candidatus Saccharibacteria bacterium
TGCTCGGCATCCGCACGTCGTTCGGGCTTATCGATCTTGTCGAGATACTCAGAAATTTTCTGATCTGTTGGCTGAGTTTTATTCTGGGATTTAGTCATAGTTGCATTGTACCAGATGACTGTTTCAGAAAGGAGTGAGACACTTGCCCGTATTGAAGATAATGGTTATGGTAATAAATATGACAAACATAGCGAGAGATCGGGCACATAGTCGGGGGTTCACGATTGTTGAAGGCATGATAGCTGTGGCGCTCCTGGTGGTGATTGGTGGAGCTGTATGGTATGCGATGCGAGGCAAGCAAGATACTTCGACTGGACAAGAAAATGGTAAAGCTCGCGACCAACAGCAAGCAGCAGCAAACGATGTCTTAGTGCTCCAGAATCTTGGCTTGTCTAGCCTTGAGGCTGTAGCGATCGATACTGCTGCTACACGCGACTTTAAGGCAAGCGGGCATAAGGGATTTTATGCTTTTGGCGATATACTACCAGGTCAGCCTGTCCGACAAAATCCAAACTTCGAATTTTCATCGCTCAAGGAAGGTACAGAACTCATTGCTGCATTAGACGGAGTAGTTGGGTTTATTCAGGAGCAGCCTGAGTCAAAGGACTACGAGGTTTTCCTCATGCCTTCAGACAATTCCGAATGGGTGATCGGGTATGATCATGTGATTGATTTATCGGTCAAAAAAGGCGATACAGTGAAAGTGGGTCAGAGGATAGGTAAGCCAGCGCGTCAGAATAATGGGCTCTTGAGGTTTGAGATCCAGATCAACAAAGGTAAAGATGACGCGAGTACCTCACACATTTGTCCGACTACATTGCTCGCCGATAGCGTGAAGTCAAAGGTCGAAGCAGAACTGAAGGATATGCAGGATCGCTGGGAGTCTGCCTCCGGACTCGAACTCTATGATGTCACTCAGCAGAGCCCGATTGGCTGCATCAAGCAAACGCTTACCCCGAAAGAAGCTCAAGGTATCGAGCGGTAGTCACTAACCTACCTTCGGTGTGTTCCAATTATAGACTTGTGTTACTTTTGTATTATGCGAACCCTCCATATATACCCTGATATGCACGCCGAGTTTGGTGGTAGTCGGTATCCTTGTGCTCTGGGTAGGAACGGTATAAGGGTCGTTAAAACTGAGGGTGATGGTGTCACGCCAGCAGGTGATTGGAAGATTCTCAAAGTCTACTATCGACCTGATCGTCTAGACGTGCCGCATACAGCTTTGCCGCTGGAGCAGATTGGGCCTGATCTCGGATGGGGTGATGATCCTGAAGACCCAGCGAACTATAATCAGCCAGTTCATTTGCCCTACCCACATAGCCACGAGCGGTTATGGCGCGAGGACCACTTGTACGATATAGTATTCGATCTGGATTACAATCGTCACGACCCGAGTGCAGGAAAGGGAAGTGCGATATTCATTCACCTCAGTCGTGATCAAAATGACCCATCAGCGTCAGGCACGCGCGGATGTGTGGCTTTTCGCAGACAAGATCTTCTGGAGATTCTGGCATTAGCGAGTCCAGATACCACGGTCTCAATTCATGAGTATTAAAGCTACTAGCATGCAGAGCAGAATACTAGATCATATTTACTAGGGGGCACGTACGCCGCTCGGCTGGATAACCCACCAGAGGCCACCGTGTGTCTTGATGTTGTGGCATTTTACTTCACCAGGATTTTCGTGGGCGTAATAATACAGAGGATGCCCGTTATACGTCACTTGCGTACTGCCATCACTGCGTTGTGTGGTTCCGAGTAGTTTGCCGTTGACGCCAGATGACGCTATGGGGGCACCGTTTGTCAGAACTGGCGGCCATTGCACTGCACAGTCACCATAGCACTCTGGTGTGCTCGATTCTTCAAGCTGCCAAATGTAGATCGCCTGCTTTTTTTCGTTGTAGAGCATCGGGCCGAATGCGCTATCGCTTGCGATGATGGTTGTCCCAGTGGCTGCGCCACTCGAGCTTGGTTCTGTGCTTGGTGACGAAGATACTGATACAGCAGTTTCGTTCTGCAATGATGTCGTAGGCTTGGCTTCCTTTTTTTGCACGAAGAAAAGACCTAGGGCAAGCGTGGCTATGCCTACGATTGCGAGCAGCCAGATGCCTAGGGGTAATTTTTTGTGCCCTTGCTTCATGCATGTATCTTAGCAAAGAAATGATCGTGGATAGAGTTTTTCAAGAAGAGAATTGTAGTATTCAGGTGTATTATGAAATACATAAGGGAGGTAATACTACGAGATGAAATGGATCAGCACTAATTCAATTTTGACCGTGCTATTGGCAATGTTGACTGTATATGCAAAAACTCAGGGGAATGACAAGTTATTCTGGTTCGGGCTTCTGATGACAGTAAGCTTTGGGGTATCGATCGTAATAAAATATAAAAAACGCTAAATAGTTATTGCCACTTTATTAAAGGAGATTGAGTGCTGGATGGGATATTGCACTAGTTTTTCGATTTCTTTGATACAAGGTAAGACTATGATCGACTAAGAAAGCCACTAATTTAGCTGCTCATAGAAAAAGCCCCAGATGTACAGGGCATCCATAATGGCGAAAATACCAGTGAGAATAAATAAAGTGCCGAACAGTCGTCGCAAATGTCAATATTGTATCAGTTTGAGTTATTTAGATGAGAAATTTTCCTATGAGTAGATGAAGGGCCATCGTGGAGGTTATAGGAACTCTAGCTACTTAGTCGGTAGCAGATTCACAAGATCCTTAATATCTAGGGAATCTAACGACTCAATGTAAAGTTCGGCATTTTGCAGGTGATCTTTAGAAGCATAAGGGCTCGCCGTAGCGATACAAATCATCCCAGCATTGTGCGCTGCTAGGACACCGACAGGTGCGTCTTCAATCACGATGCATTCCGAGGGGTCGACTTCAAGTCGTGTAGCGCATTCAAGGAATACATCTGGGCTCGGTTTGTGTGCAGCGACGTCGTTTTGTGTGACAATCTGATCAAAATAATCACGGATATTGGCTACCGTAAGTCGGTCTAAAGTTGTCTTACTATCATTGCTTGTTCCTACCGCCGTGAGGATGTTGTTAGCCCTTAAAAGCTTTAGAAAATTCACAACCCCTGGTAATGGTTGGATGTGTGCAAAAAGATCTCGTTTGATCTCTCTCGTCTCTGCCTCAAACTTCGCAGTATCTATGATGACTGAATGATCACGGCTTAACTCATGAATTTGATCTTTGAGAGATTTACCAATGTACTTGTGAATGTCCTTAGTCGGGACATGTATATCATATGCTTTTAGGGCTTGATTGTAGGCTTTCCAGTTGAGACCCACTGAGTCTATGAGTACGCCATCCATGTCAAAAATAACTGAAAAGCTACTCATGTCTCAAGATGTAAGATGATCTGCTCAGCAATTTGATCAGGAGTGAGGAGGGGATCCTCGAAAACTACTTCATCTCTAATGCGTAGAGTCTTCTCCCACTGCGTCACGAGTTTTGAGTCGTCAATGTTATTTTTAACTCCTGAAGCGAGTCGCTTCTTAAATCTCTCCTTACATACTTCTAATGGTGGATATAGTAAAAAGCTTGTAGCTGTGTAGTGATTCGTTTTTGCCAGCTCTAGATAGCCATTCAAGTGTTCTTTTCTTGAGGAATGGATGTCTACAATTATGACACGCCCTTTTTTCATAAGTTGCTGTGTTAAGTAGAGGGCAGTGTCAAAGGCTACATCGAGGCGCCACGGAACGGCTCCTGTGATATCGATCTGCTTCTTAATGGTGTCTATCTCTACAGCACTGGTCTCGCTCATGGATTTTCTTAGAGAAGCAATCAAGCTGGACTTACCAGCTCCAATCGGTCCTCGGATAATGATGAGTTGGGGAGATAGCTTTTTTGTCATGCGTTAACTATATCATATAACAAGACTCCCAACGGGTCAAAATAAGTATAAGGGGTATGGAGGGCCATCTGGGGCTCGAACCCAGGACACCCTGCTTAAGAGGCAGGTGCTCTAACCAACTGAGCTAATGGCCCGTATCGCGATTATACAATCACTTAAAAAGATTTGTTTTGTGACCATGAGCCCCTGCCTTGTGGCAGATTTTTTGAAATGCGTGCTCACGCACGACAACCAACTGAGCTAATGGCCCGAATATTATGCTCGGGATGGCCGTCATCGCTACTGATCGTTTAAGGAACAGCTGACAACCAAACTCCTCCCGAAACCACAAAATCATACCTGCTTTTAGCATATTTTGCAAGATTTACAGATACAAAAAAGCCCGGCGTATCGTCCCGGGTGTGGAGCTGCTCGCTCACGCTACATATTGTAGGCTGTTGACTAGCTCTTCGCGGTCGCGCTGCGATCGTTTGGGAGCGGCTTGCCGTCTTTCATGAGTCGTAATTCACGCTGGGCTCGCCACGCGAACGGGATAGAGCAGGCGACACAGAGCGCGAAGGGCACTCGCAAGTCGTATTCCTTGCTGATCTCCAGCGGAGAGTAGTAGCACATCAGCTCGCCAAGCGTACCATACACGATGGCACCGATGGCGACGCTGATGTCCTGGATCTGCCATTTGTAGGCTCGAAGGAGTTGTCTGAGCACGCGCGATGTAATCAACTGAAGCACGGCGATGATGGTCATGCCGATCAGCCACATCCTGGGGTTGTGGATGTCGAAGGCAAGGTAGTGCTGGGGAAGGTGCATGGCTTTCCAATCTATAGGAGGACTTAGGGGAATGAACGAAAACCATGCATAATAACACAAATAATTAAGTATGTCAATATATTTAGGACAGAAACTCCCAGAATTGTGGCCAGGATTTGCGTACGCAGTCAGGGTGGCTAAAGGTAAGCTTGATGCCACGTGCCTTGCTAAGCATAGCGAGTGCCTGCACAACCCGATGATCGTGCGAGGTGATTTTGCTACCACTCTTCATGTACTCAAGCTGTGTCTCCATCTCGGTGATCCGGTTTGTTTCGTGACCAATGAGCGCCGGCCATCGCTTCTTTCCTTCTTCACTGGTCATGATTTCAAATGCGCGCGCAAAGCAATAATCTTCAGCCTGTTCGGGCACAAAGTCGAGCGCCTTGCCGTGTAGTGTGCGCGTATACGCTTCGGCTTGCTTCTGTATCGTGTCGTCCCGCTTTGGCACCCAATTATTGCCCGATCGTGTCTGCGTTTGCCAATGGTCTATCGCAAGGTAGGTCAGGGCAAGCTTAAATGGTGGGCGTGCAATGCGCAGAGGATCGCCATTGAGTGCGGCTGCCGAAGCCCACTGTGAGGTATGATTATCGAGAGAGAGCAGTATTTCTTGTGACAAATTCACTAGCTTCGGGTCAGAAGCGATGGGTCTTGTGCGTAATGTGCCACGCGTGACAAATTTTTTTTCGAGCCCTTGCTTCCAGGCTGTGAACTGAAGGAGTCGGTACAATGTGCCAGATTCACCGACGTCGATAGGCTTACCGGCATGCCACGAAGCAATGGCGCGTTCGAGTGCGAGGAGGTCGTCACCGAGATGAGCATGCTCGTCACTAAGAAATGACGCGATCTGAGGCCTATCGTGTATGAGATCAAGGATACCCATACGGATAATCCAAGATTTGTCCCAAGGGATGTATGTCTCCATAGAGCTAGTATAGCTGGGTGTTGCGTCTCACCTAAAATCACAATCGCGTTGTGAGCTTGGGTGATGCCAG
>CAYMMM010000041.1:0-4795 GCA_964391595.1 uncultured Candidatus Saccharibacteria bacterium
CGTGCCATTTAGATTCGTATCTTATAGGGCAGATGTAGCTGCCCCGTAACCATTTATATTGACTAGGAACGCATGGAAAATATTCAAAACCCCACTTTTTACAACAGTGGGGTTTTCTTTGCGTCGATAATTTTGCAATAGACACATCTTTCGCTCGTATACAAAAAATGGCATGAGGTTAGAGTAAAAATAATGTTCATTAAGGTTTGTGAAATGGGGATAGTACAAAAGTTGTTCGATATTATAATTTGTTTGCTCACTGCCCCTAGGTGTGTAGTTTGTGGCTCTACATGCGATAATGTATATATGCGTTTTGCGGAATCAAATCGTCTTGTTCTTCTTAATTCTCTCCTCGTCATGAGTGGTTTATTGGGTCTGAGCGTAGTGGTCTTCTTTTTCTTTGCTACTTCCCCGAGAGACATTGGCCCGACAGGCGTAACCTTCTGGTTTATGGCGCTTTTTGTTTCTCTCACATCTCTCCAAACTCTCGTTCGTTACGCCGTTCGTGCTAGAAAAACGGAGTCGCAACATAAGCTGAGGGTACTGAGGCGGTCATTACGTAGTAGTATACTCGTGAGTGGCTTCATTACTATTGCACTAGCTATGCAGAGTCTTCGAGCACTGAGTGTGGGTGATCTGCTCCTTTTTCTCCTTATTCTTGTTATAATCGAAGTATATTTCAGGACGAAATAACACGAGCACACGCAGTTTATGGCTGTGTAAACTACTATGACGATTACCCAAAAAAAACTTAAGCAAATTGCTGCAGAAGCACATCAAATGATACAGCAGGCGGATACGTTGGCTCGATTAGAGCAAGTCCGCGTGTCTTTGCTTGGGAAAAAGGGCATCGTATCCACAATCTTTGGTGGGCTTGGTGCACTTTCCGTTGAGGATCGCAGAACTATAGGCTCTGATGCACACGCACTGCGAACCAATGTAGAACTGCAGTTGAAAGATCGTATGCAGGCCTTGGAGGCGGCACAAGATCTCGAATTAGCTGCTGTAGACCTGTCTGCTCCTATATCCCTTAGGATTACAGAACCGGGGCACATTCACCCAACTCAAGCCATTCTATCGGATGTGTATGAAATCTTTTTAAGGCTTGGTTTTGCGGTAGTTGATGGTCCTGAGATTGAGACCGATTGGTATAACTTCGAAGTTTTAAACATGCCAAGTGACCATCCAGCTCGAGAAATGCAGGATACTTTTTATGTAGAGAGTGACGGCAAACACCCGCCGCTCGTGCCTCGTACTCATACCTCGGCCTCGCAGATCCGCTATATGGAGAACAACACCCCTCCATATAAAGTGATTGTTCCCGGTCGTGTCTACAGGAATGAGGACGAGGATAGGACGCATATATGGAGCTTCTATCAGGTTGAGGGCCTTGTGGTGGGTGAAGGCGTAAGTATGGCGGATCTAAAAGGCACGTTATTGCATGTCATGAAGGAGCTTTTTGGTCCAGAGACTAAGATTCGATTTAGGCCGAGTTACTTCCCATACACTGAGCCATCTGTAGAGATTGATGTGTGGTATCAAGACGAGTGGTTGGAGCTGTGTGGCGGCGGGATGGTTCACCCAGAGGTCTTGCGGCAGGGCGGGGTAGACCCAGAGCGTTTTTCAGGGTTTGCCTTTGGGTTTGGTGCTGATAGGCTCAGCTTCATTCGTTATGGCTTACAAGATATACGCGTTCTATGGCGTCCTAACTTACTGGTGAATAAACAAGTATGAAAATAGCGGTAACAACAATCAATAGATATCTCAAGAAGCCTCTTGCTACAGATAAGATGGTGGAGCTTATTAACCGCACGGAGATTGAGATAGAAGAAATATTGTATGCAAATAAACTGCATCCCAAGATAATTCTTGCAAAGATTGTCGACGTCTTTCCGCACCCTCAAGCGGACCGATTGAGGCTCGTTGATATTGATCCGGGTACAAAGTCTTTGGTCAGGGTGGTCTGCGGAGCTCCAAATGTAGCGGTAGGTCAGCGAGTGGCTTGGGTGCAGCCAGGTTCACAATTACCGGACGGCACTCAGATCGAAAAAGCAGTCATACGTGGTGAAAAAAGTGCCGGCATGCTAGCGAGCCCAAAAGAGCTTGGAGTTTCAGACGACCATGCAGGGATTTTGGTTTTCGAGGAAGCCACCCACCCCCTTGGTACATCATTGTGCGACATTGTATTTTCCGCCGACATCCTGGACATAAAGACGCCTGCAAATAGGTGGGATTATCTAAGCGGGGAGGGGATAGCGCGTGAAATATCAGCGTACAGTACCAATGCGTATTTCACAGAGCCAAAGTCAGGGGAGTATGAATACCAGTCCATAGATTTTGTAAATGTCAAAATTAGGGAAGAGAACAAGCGGTTTTTGAGTGCACGACTGCGCGTAAACAATGATGTAAAAACACCAACATGGATTGTGGATAACTTACTCGCAAATGGATTTGTTCCACACAATCCTGTGGTAGATATTACAAACTTCGTCATGCTTGAGACCGGCCAACCATCACATGCGTATGATGCACACAAACTTCGCGGTCCCCTCACCGTCCGCTTCGCAAAATCTGGAGAAAAACTTACAACACTCGACGATATCGAGCGCAGCTTAAGCAGCCAAGACATTGTCGTGGCAGACAAAAGCGGGCCAATCGGCTTGGCTGGCGTTATGGGCGGCGCCTCTACGCAAATCACACATACTACTACTGAAGTGCTGCTGGAAGCAGCTCACTGGGATAAGACACTAATCCGTCGATCAGCCATTCGGCATGGCATACGGACCGAGGCATCAGCTCGCTTTGAGCGGGGTCTGCCACTCCCCTTGCAGGCATTTGCTTTCTCGCGCTTACTTGACCTGCTTGTAGAGGTGTGTGGTGCCGAGATTCTCGAAGGCCCATACGATCAGCTGTATGCGTGGCCTTGGCAAAGATTCTTAGGTGTACGCTTGCGCCGCGCCGAACAGTATCTCGGGATGAAACTCGATGAATCAGTCGTCCTGAAGGGCTTAAGAAAGCTTGGCTTTATAGCCCATCACTTCTCTCTTACTGCAGAACTCAAGTCTCATCTTGGCAAGCCGTATAAATTTGGAGCGAACTTCCGACAAGATGGTGAGACGGCATTTGACTGTTCTTATCTAGTCGATCGTGTGTACTCTAAAATCGGCGTTTCGGTAGGTCACACGGCCTTAGGTCAGCTCCATCACGGTACGCCAGTTGAGGTTGCAAATCTGAAGCCTGGAGATGTTTTGTTCTTCGAAGGGATGATTGATAAGTCGGCAACTGATCATTATTATCGTACAAAACCAGATGGCACCAAAGAAAAAGTAATACTCAAGGAAGAACAGCGCGTCGGTCACAATGGGATATATATCGGGAACAATCAGGTGATCCACGCTGCATTATATGAGCGCCGTAACGGGCGGGCAGTGAAGCGTAAGCAGCATGGGGTAGTCATCTCTCCCCTGTCTGAATTTACGGAGCATCCACAATATATCGGTGCCCGCCGGTATATTGATAATTTCAATCATATTCTCGCTGTCCAAGTCCCCTGGTGGCGAACGGATATTACTCATGAAACGGATATCTATGAAGAGATCGCGAAGCTATCAGGGTACGAGAATCTACCGGAGACCTTACCTGAGTTACCACCTATGCCTGGTACAGCGCAGTCTCAGCAAGTAGAAAATATGCGCCTGCGCCATGCGCTCGTACAGCGTGGCGCCGTGGAGATAAATAGCTACAGCTTTATATCTGAGAAAGACGTACTTTTGAGTCAAATTCCTAAGAAAAACGTGCTGAAAATAGCCAACCCTCGCTCACCAGAGCAGGCCTATTTACGCACAAGCATGCTTGCAAGCCACGCGCATTTCTGGGCAAGTCAGCACCCGAAAGCATCTGCCATGGCGGCATTTGAGATCTCAAGAGTGTATCTCTCGCAAGGGCTTGTGAAGCAACCTCGCGAGACCTGGAAAATTGCTTTGAGCGCTTGCGGTCCTGATGCGCTCCAGTCTGTGCAGGGCTTACTACACGGATTCCTTGTCGATACGCGTGCACTTATCGAGTTTTGCGATGCGAAGAGCCTGAGCTCAGACCTGTATGTTCCTCATCGAAGCGCGGTCCTGAAGGTGGGCACGAAAGCCATAGGAGTAATCGGGCAACTAAGCCGCTTGACCCGAAAGGCATTTGATTTGACTCAAGACTTTGCATTTTGTGAGATCGAATTAGAGCCACTCAACGAACATCGTCGCCCATTCCCGGTGAAGGCTGTGCCACAATACCAACTCTTGACTCGAGATCTGTCTCTCGAGACGGATGTCTCTGCTCGTTGGCAGAAGATCTCGCAATATCTCGCGGATGTAAAGACTGTCTGGGGCGTGGATTATGTCTCAGAGTATCAAGATGACGCACTACAGAAAAAGGGGCGTCGAGTGCTGACAGTACGATTGTGGCTAGATCTTGGTGCGCAGCCGACACAAGCTGACATAGATGCAGCAACCGAACGGGCCTTTGCCTCTCTCCGAGCGCGTCTCAGATCAGATGGTTTGCCGCTCACACTTCGCTAGTCGTTTCGGACTTAGTGCCTTATCTACTGGCCTGTATCAGCAGGCGCATGCTAAAATGTCTACTAAGCATAACTCTATTGCGCCTGCCTTTTCTTAGTAGAAATGTAGAATTATTGGCTAGCCGTTGTAGTCTAGGTGAACTACGTGACCTCACTAAAGATCCCCAATCACACACCCCCCCACACGCATCGCTTCGCGCTTCCGAGGTGGCTTTCTCGATCGGGTCAGGC
>CAYMMM010000042.1:0-4754 GCA_964391595.1 uncultured Candidatus Saccharibacteria bacterium
CCAGCCATTAATTACATGTTTTGCAAGCAACTCTAACGTGCATTACGCTTGTGGGCGTGTCGTTTTCCCAAGGAGAACAATAGCAATCCAAAGCCTAGGAGAGATAAGGTTAAATAGCCGGGCAGGAGGACATCTGAAACTCGCCCGACAATGAGCATGAATATCCAGCCAGCAGCGAGCCAGTACACAACGGAAGATTTAATGATCTCGAGGATGTAATATCGCACCATCTTCGACCCAGACACCGTATATACAGCAGCTATGTGAGTCTTCAGTTCGTTACTAAACACAGTCGCTGGATGACCTTTGTCCACCAATTCTTTGATCAGTAAGTGCCCAACAGCGATGAGAGCTTGCACCGAGTAAGTATCCTCTAGCGATGCAGCACCAGCCCGGAAATACACAAAAATACTTCCCTCACTGAGCTCGACATCTATGTTTTGCGGCAACTCTGTTAGCACCTGCATCACGTCTGGAGTGAGCACTTCAAGTGACATTCGCTCCGTGCCACGCACATAGCGAATGTCAAAATAGCTGTGAAAATCACCCTCGAGTCGATACGAACTCGGCAACGAGACAAGGTCATCTTCAGTGTCATACTGCAGCGTATCATTTGCAAAGCGATTTAGTGCGATACGCGGAAATGTCCTCGGCGTGAGTATGCGCAGTACTCGAGTTTTGCGATGCAGTGAGTAATTTTCAGTGACTGTCAAAATATCTGCTTGCAGGTTTGTGCCCGGGAACAAGCCCATATGCGCATCTTCTATACGTCGTGCCGATGACTGCACGTTCTTCAAAACAGAGAGTGGACGCTTATGAAAGTATCCCGGCTTCCACCTCAGGGAGACCCAAGGATTTTCGACTGAGGCCGATGGTGATAGATTTCGATTATCTGGAGATGATGACATGTGTTTTGGCATACTAAGTATGAGCTTTTCTCCCTTCCATAGTATCATGTGCGTGTAGCAAAAAACTGCAAACATAACTGCTATACTAGCAATAGTATGTTGCCAACAAAGACCTCGGCCAAGCAATCCGGAATGCGTGCGGTACTTATTATTGTTTCGGCAATACTCGTTAGTATCGGTGTGAGTTGGCTCATATATAGCTTCATCAACCCACCAAATAAAGCACAGCAGCTGGTCGCCCCGATAGAAAAGATGCTAAGTAGTACACTAGCTGGTGAGCACATCTGCAGTACTGGTGATGCAGGATATGGTATCGATAATACCTTCCCGTGGTATCAGGTGTTTTATCTGGTAGACAACACCGACGTAGATCAGAAAATCATCAATGCCTCACATACCATCGGCGTTCCAATTACAAAAAGTGAGGAGGTATACGCATATTATGACAATCCAGCAAATTATAAGCCCGGACTTAACCCCGATAAGCCGTATATCGAACGACTGCAAGCAAGCATGCTACTCACAGGGTACGAGCAATCATCGCGTTATTATGCTAGCTATGAAATCAGCAAAGAGCTGCGCATCGACAGCATTTCCACACCCGAACTAGAAGTGAGGATTGATACACAGAATGGCGCTGATACCACATGTATCGGAGACCGAAACAAATTTAAGCACATCGACATTCCGGAAGGTAAAGCTATGGTAGGACTCCATGTGCACATGCCTTCCGTACGATAACGATCGCACAACGAAAACGGTAACATCTTTACTCATATACGAGCACATGGTTTAATAATTGCTATCAATCGTACCTAGAGAGGAGTTACTATGCACGTCGGCTAGCGGTGTACTTTCCATAACCTGGAGGTACAACAATGAGTTCCATAACCCCGCACATGGCGTACTCGATCACGAAACAAGCCGTCAACTCAGTGGACCCAATCGGCCTACTGGCACTCGGTGCGCCAAGTGATGAATACGCCCCCGAAATCCGTGATATCGCTCATCTACTCCTCAGCCGCAAACTGACTATCGAGGCTGTTCGCTCTGTATTCTGGCACTGGTTCCAGATGCATGTACCGCGGCCAGTCATCCGAGAGATCATCGCGAGGATAGAAACAGCTGGAGAGTAAATACCGCGTGGGCGCATAACGCCCACGCATTCTTTTTATTATGTACTCGGTCTCGGCATGCAATCTGATATAATCACACAATGCAACAAAAACTCTTACTCATCGTATCGGGAGTCGCAGTTATCGCGATGATCGGCGCCGGAGTGTATTTCGGTACACAATCGGATCCAAATCTATCACCAAGCGCCACGAGCACGCCGACACAACCAACAACAAGTACCACCACTAAGAAGGAGACAAATACCTTGGAAGGCAAACCACTTGCAGACTTCACGCCAACAACAGAAGTAAAAGAACTACAAAAGATTGATATTACACCGGGAACCGGAGAAGAGGTAAAGCCAGGGGACACCATCACAGCACACTACACGGGTGCTGTCGCGGCTACTGGGATCGTATTCCAAAGCTCGCTTGATATGGGTCAACCAATCGCTTTTAGTCTCAACGGCGTCATCAAGGGCTGGACACAGGGCGTACCAGGCATGAAGGTAGGTGGGAAACGACGCCTGATCATCCCTTCAGAATTAGCCTACGGAGCAAACCCACCCTCGGGCTCAGGCATCCCAGCAAACGCGGCTCTGGCCTTCGATATCGAACTCGTCAAAATCGGTCGCTAAGGAAGCGGTCAGCGTCTACTGGCAGAGATAGGTGAACTTAATATTCGCGTAATTTGATGTGGCCGGCTTCGGAGACAGGATCTGCACATAACTATACCCTGAGAACTCATAGGACTTATCGACATTCCAGGTGTACGTGATAGATTTTGTCTCGGCTTTGGCGAAATACAACGTCTGAGGCTGAGAGTCAATCACCGTCCCATCACTGCGCATTCTCTGAAAGGTGATCGTGCCAGCTTTATTTGATGTCACTGGGTAGAAGAAATTAAACGTGCCAGTACATCCTGTGGCAGCCTCATGATCAACCGTTGCCTTGCCGAGTGCAATCGCAAATTCATCTGAAGCGGGTGGTGAAACAACCGTGCCGTCGTCAGGCGACGTGGAGCGCACCACGACACTGGTATTTACATCTGTGGTAGAAGGTTTCGTGAACTGCTGATAGCTCAAGACCCCAAAGCACAGTGCCAAAAACACATTCGCCGCGATCACAGTATGAGGTGTTTGCCACCGCTTGCGCAGCTGACGTGCATGATGTTTTACGCGATGATGCAGGTGTTGTACGAGTCTTTTTTTTCGCTTCGCCATATATCAAGTTTTATATACTTTGTACTACTGCTCTGAGCATACTGCTTATGCTCAATCGGGTCAAATCCAGATGTATCACAAACACCAATAAAGACTGTATACAAGACGATCAAAGTATGGTATATTCATAGGCGATCTAGAAGCAGTGTTTTGGGCGACTCGTCCTTGATGAAGAGCCGACTGTCGATCGTATTCTCATCCTACGCACGCCCGGTAGGCGAGAACTCGATCTCATTCCGGAGAATATAAGTTAGGGCTCCGGAATTTGGTCCGGGTTAGATAAGGAGAGAATATGGCAACAAAATTATTCGTAGGATCACTCGCTTGGAGTGCAACTGAAGATGACGTACGAGCTGCTTTCGAGCAGGCTGGTGAAGTAGTATCTGTTGCAATCCCAACTGACCGTGAAACTGGTCGCTCACGTGGCTTCGCTTTTGTCGAAATGGCTGACGAGGCTGCTGCAAAGAAGGCAATCGAGACTCTGAACGAGACCGAGATTGCTGGTCGTTCAATCATCGTGAACGAAGCACGTCCACGCGAAGATCAATAATTCCTGAGTCTTACTCAAGATCTAAGAAGCCGCCTATGGGCGGTTTTTTAGTACAATGGAAACATGCAATATCCTGATATAGCAGCACGACTCATACAAATGGGGCGCAGGGATCACACTCTCCGCCGACTAGTTCTCGACGAATCAAAATATGAAAGCACGTTAGCCAAGCTGGATCACTTAGATACCGCACACACTCAAGAACTCAAAGCAATCGTGCGTGATATAGGATGGCCCACGAACAGCAAGGTTGGACAAAAGGCAGCACACGCAGCCTGGTTGCTTATTCAACATGCAGACAAAGATATCGCATTTCAAAAAGAGTGCCTGGCATTAATGAAGCAACAACGCCCAGAAGAGGTGGAACGGCAGCACATTGCATATCTGACGGATCGTATCAAACTAAGCGAAGGAAAGCCTCAGCTATATGGCACCCAGTTTGTGCGATCTCCATGCAATCAATCGCACTGGGTGCCATACACTATACAGAACCCAGATAATGTTGAGAGACGGCGCAAAAACATGGGGCTCAATTCGCTAGAAGAGAACCAGGCTGAACTCAACTCATCTTTTAACTAGTAAGCATGTGAGCAGAACGGTCAGAACTTCTGCATAATGCAGCTCACCCTGCTACAATGAAACTTGTTATGGATATGTATGCCCCAACTTCCACCACTCAATACCCGTCAGAGGTAATTATCGTCAGACATGGTGAGAGTGAACTCAATGTCCGCAAAGCAATCGCCGAGTCACGCCATCAAGACGAACGCATTCTACTCGAGCCAATCCGTGACGCGGATGTAGCCTTAACCGACCGAGGCAAAGAGCAAGCCCGCAGCACTGGCCTCGCCCTTGGAAAGCATTTTCCAAAAATAGACGTGGCGTATGTTAGCCCGTTTATCCGCACGATGGATACCTTTCATATCATGGAGCGTGAGATAGGCTATGAGATACCGCT
>CAYMMM010000043.1:0-4732 GCA_964391595.1 uncultured Candidatus Saccharibacteria bacterium
AGCTGAACAGACCGAGGACCAATCTCACCAGCCAGGGTTTGCCCAATGCGGCCATTTAATAGCAACTGGCCCAGAGGCGCGTGAATACTTGCCCAGTCACCGTCCATCAGCCAAGCTCCATCACCCGCCAACTTCACCTCGTGCTCGGTGCCAAGCTCTTCGTCTCGATAGCGTACAGCGGTGCCGACTGTGACGATGTCGATGGCTTCAGGCGGCTCTACGATTTCCGCGTGCCGGAGCAATGTCAAAAGCTTCCCAAGGCTAAGTTGCGCCAGATTCTTTTTGTCCTTGGCGGCATCAAAGGCTGAGTTATCGTGCCACGTCTCAGCTCCATTGTGCGTGGCGTCGGCAAGCTCCTCAGTCGCTGTCGCGTCTTCAGCTCGCAATACAGTGACGCGAGCGTTGATAGCTTCGACTTCAGCTCTGCTCAGTTTCGGCTTTAGTGCGTTTTGCATAGAGCAACATTGTAGCACGTTTTTGCCTCAAACTGTCAATGATTGTTTACACTTCGACAAGATGTTGCACGAATTGTACAAGATCAGCCCTCGCCACATCTACCTGTTTGCCGGTGCGAAGATTCTTCACTGCTACCTTATTGGCGGTCAGCTCCTGTTCGCCAATGATGCATACCACCGGTATACCCAGCTTGTCGGCACGAGCAAAGACTTTTGCAGATTTGGACTCGGTCAATGAAAGCTCTGTTGCGATACCGTGCGTACGCAAGCTAAGTGCAACTTCGCCTGCCGCCTCCCAAGCCGATTCATCAAGTGCATACATCACCACTTGACTAGTCGTCTGTCGAGTTGTGTCGATATACCCCGATGTCAGCAATCCGTCAAAGAGTCGTGTCAAACCGATCGAGATGCCCACGCCAGGCAATGATCGATCTGTGTAATATTCTGCAAGGTTGTCATACCGACCACCAGAACACACGCTCCCTAACTCAGGCATCTCAGTGAGTACTGTCTCAAAGACTGTTGCAGTATAGTAGTCGAGTCCGCGCGCCTTGGAGCAATCTATCTCCAGCTCGTGCTCGCCCACACCAGATGCTCGCGCTACCTGTATAGCTCGCTCGAGCTCTTCGATACCACGAATGAAGGTAGCATTCTGAATACTCTTCTCACGCAAAGTCGTCAAAACGTCATCTGCAGGGCCGCTAAGATGTGTGAGCTCAAGGAGTTGCGCTGCAGCTTCTTTTGTTAAGCCAAGCTCAACAAGCTGCTCGATGACCGCATCCGGCCCAATTTTCTCGAGCTTATCGATGAGGCGAAGGATCTCAACGCTCTTGTTCTGCAGGCCAAGTGCCTCATACACGCCCGTGAGAAGCTTGCGGTTGTTGATCTTGATGACAAACGGCCCGATCTCAAGACTACGAATCGTCGAGGCAGCCAGTGCGATAAGCTCTCCATCTATCGCCACATCTGACTCACCCACAACATCTGCGTCGCACTGATAGAATTCGCGTGCGCGACCCTTTTGGGCACGTTCGGCACGCCAAACCTTCTGTATTTGCGAGCGTCGAAATGGGAAAACGAGGTCATTTTGGTGCTCGGTGACATAGCGCGCCATGGGTACCGTAAGATCATAGTGCATGACATAATCTTTGCTTCCTTTACCGAAGCGAAACACCTCTTGCTCCGTATCGCCACCACCTTTAGCAAGCAGTACTTCGGCAAGTTCGAGTGCTGGTGTCTCTATTGGTGTAAATCCTGCTGATTCATAGCTCGCGCGGATCTGATTGAGCAAGCGATAAAACTCCAGCTGTTGCGCTGGGGTATATTCTGGGAAGCCGCTTGGTCGGCGCGGCGTGACGCGGAGTTTTTTCTCAAGCTTTGTCATAGTTAGTATCTCTTATCCTCTTATTATGGCGGTTTTTGTGTGGTAATCAAAATTACCCTGATCCTCCGTGAGGAGAATCAGGGTATATACAGACAGCGAAGGTCTACGCACGAGCCTTGCCTCGCTTGAGACTGCGCCACCATTCGGCATTCGCGAGCAGCTTTTTCTCTTCCAGATGCTCACTGATTCGTTGCGCACGCATCTCTGCATTGCGCCGCTTCTTCGGCTTGTGTTGACGGCCCTTGCGGGCACTGTGCATCGGTCGATGATTGCGACCGCTCCGACGCCCCTCGGCGCTGACATTGCCATCACGTCGAGGCATGGCTCACCTGCTGCCGATGTATCCGGGGGTACCAGGTACCGTGCGGAGTCGGTTGGACTGCGGCGTGAGCGGCGCGCTCGGAGGATCGATACTTGGATCCTGACCTCGCCGGTGTACAGGATCTGCAACGACAGTCAGATCACTCTGCGGCGTCGGGCGAGTACCTCGATGACGGCGTAGTGCCGCTGCAGGACTCACATCGGACTGCCTGATACCACGATTGCGGCCTTGAGCGTACTTACCGCTCCGCGTTCCCTTGCTCTTTTTTTGTTTGCCCACATCCCCTCCTGGAGGCTAGGTGCGAATAAAAGTTTGTATATTTAACCATACTCGTTTGATAGATGCAACCTTTTATAGAACTTAGCAAGAGTGTATACTGCTTACTAGCAGCAAGCACGAGTAGATAGAGTAGCACCAAACACCAAGCGATGTGTCAGCAGCACGCTTGGTTTTCTTGTATACATTTCTGGTAAAGTACTTATAAGCATGAGTACTGAGCTCCAAAATTCAGCGGATTTCCGCGACGCATCCATATATGTAGATAATGATCCTTACGAGACTCATCCTGAAATCTTTGCACCTGAGGATTTTCAAGATGTACAAGCGTGCACGGGATATCTACGCGACTTACGCGAGGTATTATTCAGTAAGCCAGACGAGGTACCGCCCGGTACACATGAACGTATCCTCAAATACCAGACCGACCATCAACTCTCAGAATATGACATCGCCCATATGACTGAAGTGGCAAATGCACTCAGCCTTTTTGGAGAGCGCATAGGAGAGGAGCTGTATGAAGACTTACCGCCGGAAGCTAAGCTCACGGACGGCCAAATGTACAAACGGCCGCGCGAATCATATGAGGGTTTGAAGCCATTTGCGCGCCAAGTTGAATATTATGTACTTAGATATTTGCATGAGTACGCCCAGGTAACGAGCATGGACTTTCATAAAGTACTCGTCGATGCCATTTACAATCAAGCCATGCAGCGAGCAATGGGACGACCAACGATTGACGAAATAGGCCAGAGCATCATCTCTGAGACGTTCGAGATGTACCGTCGTGATATCCCGATATATGAGTATGTCTATGAGGGCTTCGATCAAATGCGCGAGGATGGCGACAAACCCCTTGAAGTATATCTAGGTCGTGACGGCGTATATGCCTTCCACGGTCGACGCGGCCAAGTCGCGGCACGTAAATCCTTACTTGACCCGCAGATACGCGCAGAGCTCAAGGCAACAGGCGAGCTCGAGGAAATGCACCCGAAATACACGTACTTCGTCTTCAATCGCCCGATGGCCCAAGCCAGAACCCCGTACATCGGAGAAGATCCTATTAGGGCAAATGCAAACGAGCGCGTTCTTGAGCGCTATATTCATCAAGAATTCAGGCCAGATGACAACCCGCACTTTTATGACACTGGCTATACTGGCTCAATCCCTATCGCCATTATGCAAATCATGGGTTTTGACCCAGCTGAGATCGACAAGCGGATTCATCTTTTAAGTACCAACTTGCCAGCAAGACGCGTGCGGACCATCCCTGAAGACAAGTTGGTAGACATACGAGTGGCTACAGACCTCATCGAAGACAATCAAAAAGATGAACACAGCGCTAAAGGCGTAACGCATGAAGGGCATATGCTGCGACATGTTGCCAGGCCAACATCTGTCTCCGAACAACTACACTTCATCGTAGCTCGTGACGCGATTATGCGTCACTTCTGGATAGCTGAGCGAAAGAAAGCACGCAGACGACCCGATCTACAGACCATTGCAGAAAACCCGCCTGAAGAGTAAAATCTATCTGTTATATCTATTTGAAATATGCGCCCTTAGCTCAGCTGGATAGAGCGTCTGACTTCGGATCAGAAGGTCGGGGGTTCGAATCCCTCAGGGCGCACCATGATAAGCCCCTCGCCTCAAACGGGGGTTTTGTCATATTGACATTTTATATATTTGGTTTTAATATACTTTGGTTCTCAATCGAGACGTACTTCTCTATCGACAAGGAGGGCTCTGATGCCCGAAGTAACCGTCAAGTGCCCCGAGGGGTTGTTCGATGATCCCAATGATCTCGCACAATTCAAGAGCGAGCTCAAGAAGGCCACGGCGTATACGATGGACGCCATCAACCCCGAAACTGGAGAGTCAACCCAGTTCGCATCCGACCCAGACAAGTTCATCGACCTCACCATCATCGAGGTGCCCGCGAGACTCTTCGAAGCCACCGCAGTGTGCCTGGTCACTGTGACGACCTATGGACTTCTGCTAAGCAAGTCGGCCGATGGTGAAGCGCAGTACTTCTGGCCCGACCGTATGCACAACATCAACGATCGACTCGGGTCCATTGCTACACTTGTCGCGGATCTCGTGCCTCGCCAAGGCCTCTACGAGGGCATGGACACGATTTCTGTGACCTTCCTCGGTAAGGGACCAGGCTGCTGGGACTTCAGGTAGGGCTACTTCACAACCAAATTTCGCCCACTTGGGCCGTCCGCCAGAGCGTTATCCTGGCATCACCCAAGCTCACAACGCGATTGTGATTTTAGGTGAGACGCAACACCC